>NZ_DAIUBO010000047.1:0-20531 GCF_036846665.1 Amaricoccus sp.
GGCGGGACAATCCCCGCCGATGCCCAAGACTATCGACTTCACCGTGGATTACCTGCGCTCCGGCCTGCCGCGCGATGCCTATGCGCGGGCGCGGGTCAACCGCAGCGGCCGGCGCTATGCCAGCGTCCATGTGGAGGCCTGGCAGGACAACCGGGCGCGGCTCATGGCGCAGGCGACGGGGCATTTCCTGATGCCGCCCAGCGGAGATGGCTGAGGCGATCACGCACCGGCGGGTCCTCGACATCGCCCTGCCCATCGTGATCTCGAACGCGACGATCCCGATCCTCGGCGCGGTGGATACCGCCGTGGTCGGGCAGCTCGGCGCGGCGGCGCCGATCGGGGCGGTGGGCATCGGCGCGGTGATCCTGAGCTCGGTCTACTGGATCTTCAGCTTCCTGCGCATGGGCACCACCGGCATGGTCGCTCAGGCGCGCGGCGCGGGCGAAGCGGCGGAGACGGGCGCGCTGCTGATGCGCGGGCTGATGATCGCCTTCGCGGCGGGCATCGTGCTCATCGCCGCACAGGGCCTGGTCTTCGCCGGGGCCTTCCGGCTGGTGCCGGCCTCGGAGGCGGTGGAGGCGCTGGCGCGGGACTATCTCGCGATCCGCATCTGGGGCGCGCCCGCGTCGATCGCGATCTTCGCGCTGACCGGCTGGCTGATCGCGATGGAGCGCGCGCGATCGGTGCTGGCGCTGCAGCTCTGGATGAACGGGGTCAATGTCGCGCTCGACCTCTGGTTCGTGCTCGGGCTCGGCTGGGGGGTCGAGGGGGTGGCCGCCGCCACGCTGATCGCGGAATGGAGCGCGCTCGGCCTGGGGCTCTGGCTCTGCGGCACGGCCTTCGCGGGCGACCTTCGGTCCGGCTTCGCCCGGGTCTTCGATGCGACGCGGCTCCGGCGCATGGCGGCGGTCAACGGCGACATCCTGATCCGCTCGGTGCTGCTGCAGGCGAGCTTCGCCAGCTTCGTCTTCCTCGGGGCGGGCTTCGGCGACGTGACGCTCGCCGCCAACCAGGTGCTCGTGCAGTTCCTCTCGATCACCGCCTATGCGCTGGACGGCTTCGCCTTCGCCGCCGAGGCGCTGGTCGGCGCGGCGATGGGGGCGCGGGCGCGGCCGGTGCTCCGGCGCGCGGCGATCGTGGCCTCGCAATGGGGCGCGGGGACCGCGCTCGCCATGGGGCTCTTCGTGGCGCTGGCGGGGCCCGCGCTGATCGACGTGATGACGGTGAGCCCGGCGGTGCGCGCCGAGGCGCGGGTCTTTCTGCCCTGGATGGTGCTGCTGCCACCGCTCGCCGTTGCCGCCTGGATGCTCGACGGCATCTTCATCGGCGCGACCCGCACCCGCGAGATGCGCAACGCCATGCTGATCTCGGTCGCGGTCTATGTCCCCGCCGTGGCGATCCTGCTGCCGGCCTGGGGCAACAACGGGCTCTGGGCGGCGCTGATGGTGCTCAATATCGCGCGCGGCGTGACGCTGGCGCTGCGCTATCCGGCGCTGGAGGCGAGCGCGGCGGCGTGAGCCGCGGCCGGCGGGCGGGTCACAATTCCGCTTCCAGCCTGGCCACGAGGGTTTCGAGCACCTTGAGGCGGGAGAAGCGCTTCTGGGTGGATTCGACCAGCGTCCAGGGCGCGTTCGGGGTCGAGGTGAGCGCGATCATGTCCTCCACGGCGGCCTCGTAGAGCGGCCATTTCTCGCGGTTGCGCCAGTCGTCGGGCGTGATCTTGAAGCGCTTGTGCGGGGTCTGCTTGCGCGCCTCGAACCGGCGCAGCTGCTCGTCCTGGTCGATGGCGAGCCAGTATTTCTGCACGATGTAGCCGCTGTCGGTCAGCTGCCTTTCGAAATCGGCGATCTCGTAATAGGCCCGCCGCCAGTCCTCCATCGCGGCGAAGCCCTCCACGCGCTCGACCAGCACGCGCCCGTACCAGCTGCGGTCGAAGATCGCCACATGGCCGCGCAGCGGGATGCGCCGCCAGAACCGCCAGAGATAGGGCCGGGCGAGATCGTCGTCGCTGGGCGCGGCGATGGGATGGACATGGCTGGTGATCGGGTTGAGCGCCGCGCGCAGGCGGCGGATCGCCCCGCCCTTGCCGGCCGCGTCGTTGCCCTCGAAGGCGCAGATCAGCGCCCTGTCGGCGAAGGCCGCGGAATGGGTCAGCTCGAAGAGCTGCATCTGGGCCCTGGCCAGCGCGGCCTCGTAGCTGCTGCGGTCGATGCTGCAGCTCATGTCGAGGGCGTCGAGCGCCGAGGGGCCGGGGGCGATGCGGCGCGGCCGGGTCTGCGGCCTGCCGGGGGCGGGCGGGCGCTGCCGGCGGGCCTTCTCCAGCGCCTCGAGCACGAGACGGCCGACCTCGAGGTCGCGCGCGCGGGGATCGTCGGCCGGGACCCGGTGCCAGGGGGCGTCGCTGCCGGCGGTGGTGGCGATCAGCTCGTCGGCCGCCTCCACGAGGCGGCGGCGCCCCTTCGCGGTGTCGATCGCCGCCCATTCCCGGACCAGCGGGTTGCGCGGCCCGCCCGGCCGCTCCATCCGGTTGCCCTTCGCCTTGCGGCGGCGCCGCGCATTGCCGGCGGAGAGATCGAGCCAGATCTTGACCAGCGTCGTGCCCTCGGCGTCGAGCATCTCCTCGATGCGCCCGATCGCGGCGAGCTCGCGGGCGAATTCGGCCCTGGACTTGGCGCGGGTGGTGCGCGCCTTCAGCACGAGGTGATACCACGAGGCCAGCACCACGCCGATGCGGCCGCGGGCCGGCAGGTCGCGCCAGTAGCGCCAGGCGAGCGGGTGGCGGCCGTCGTTCCGGTCGTCGAGGTCGTAGGCGAGCGTGGCGATGGTGCGCGGGTCGAGCCATTCGTGCAGGCGGTTGAGCACCTCGCCCTTGCCCGATCCGTCGGGCCCGTTGAGCAGGATCAGGATCGCGCGGTTGCAGCTCTCGGCCAGGTCGAACTGGGCGTCGAGCAGATCGGCGCGCAGCTCGGTGGCCTCGACGTCGAAGCTGTCCGAACGGATGTCCTCGGGTGCCTGGTCGCCCTTCATGCCGGGGCCTCCCGGTTGTCTTTCCGCCGCATTCTCGCCGGCTCGCCCCGCCGGGGCAAGCGGTGATCAGGCGGGTGTTTCGGCGGCGAGCGCGGCGGCGTCGCGACCCACCGCCTCGGCCAGCGTCGCGAAGCCGTCGCGGGCGAGCAGGGCATCGAGGCCCGAAAGGATGCGCGGCACGAGGCCGAGCCCCTCGTAGGCCAGCGCGGTATAGAGCTGGAGCGCCGAGGCGCCGGCCCGGATCTTGGCATAGGCCGCGTCGGCGCCGTCGATGCCGCCGACCCCGACCAGCGGCAGGCGGCCCTCGGTCAGCAGGTGGAGCCGGGCGAGCACTCGCGTGGAGCGCGCGAAGAGCGGCCGGCCCGAGAGCCCGCCGGTCTCGCCGCGGTGGCGCCCGGCGAGGCCCTCGCGCGAAAGCGTCGTATTGGTGGCGACGATGCCGGCGATGCCCGAGCCCTCGGCCACCTCGACGATCTCCTCGAGCTCCGCCGGTCCGAGATCGGGGGCGATCTTGAGCAGGATCGGCACGGGCCGCGGCAGCGCCGCATTCGCCGCCGCGACGCCCGCCAGCAGCCCGGCGAGCGCCGCGCGGCCCTGGAGCTCGCGCAGCCGCTCGGTATTGGGCGAGGAGACGTTGACGGTGGCGAAATCGATGTGGCGGCCTGCCGCCGCGAGCACGGCGGCGTAATCCGCCGCCCGGTCGGGGCTGGTCTTGTTGGCGCCGAGGTTCAGCCCGACGATCCCGCCCGGCGGCCGGGCGGCGAGCCGTGCCGCGATGGCCGCGACCCCGTCGTTGTTGAACCCGAAGCGGTTGATCGCCGCCCGGTCCTCGGGCAGGCGGAAGAGCCGCGGCCGCGGATTGCCCGGCTGGGGCAGCGGCGTCGCCGCGCCAACCTCCAGGAAGCCGAAGCCGGCCTTCAGGAGCGGGCCGATCGCGCGGGCGTTCTTGTCGAAGCCGGCGGCGAGGCCGAGCGGGTTGGGCAGGTCGAGCCCGGCGAGCCGCGTGGCGAGGCGGGGGCCCCGGGTGGGGTCGCGCCGCGGTCCGAGGCCCGCGTCGAGCAGGCCGAGCGCGACCCGATGCGCCGTCTCCGGATCGAGCAGGCCCATGGCGCGGAGCGCGATGCGCTCGCCGAGGCTCATGCGATCTCCGCGGGGATCAGGGCGCCTTCGGGGCCGTCGTCGAGCCCTCGCGCCCAGAGCATGTCGCCGCGGTCGAGCGACCGGTAGAGATGGGGAAAGAGCGCGCCGCCGCGGGAAGGCTCCCAGCGCAGGGCCGCGCCCGCCCTGTCGGCATCGACGGCGAGCAGGGTGAGGCCGGTCTCGCCGGCGAAATGCCGCGAGAGCGTGGTGGCGAGCTGTTCGGCGGTGGAGAAATGCACGAAGCCGTCGCTGCGGTCGACGGCGGAGCCGCGGCTGCGGCCCTCGCGGTCGAACTCCGCCCATTCGGCGGCGCGCAGGACCTTGTAGATCAGCATGGCCGGAGCATTGGACGAGGCCGGGGGCGGGGTCAAGCGCGGCTCAGCCCTGGGGCGTCATCACCTTGCGGGCCAAGGAGCGCCGGAGCCCGAGTTGGCGCTCGCGCCAGATGATGAAGAGCCCGGCCGCGACGATCAGCGTGGCGCCGAGCAGCATCGGCAAGGTCGGCACCTCGCGGAAGATCGTGTAGCCGAAGAGGAGCGACAGGACCATCGAGACGTATTCGAAGGGCGCGATCACGCCGGTCTCGGCATGGCGATAGCTCTCGGTCAGGAGGATCTGGCCGATGCCGCCGAGAAAGCCCGCGCTCACCAGGAGCGCCGCCTCGCGTGCATCGGGCAGGACCCAGCCGAAGGGCAGGGTGGCGAGCGAGAGCATCGTCGCGGTCGCGGAGAAGTAGAAGACGATCGCCGCGGTGGCCTCGGTCTGGACCAGCTTGCGCACGAAGACCTGCGCGAGTGCCGCGAAGACCGCGCCGAGAAGCGCGGCCATCGCGCCGATGGTCTGGAGCTTGGAGGTCGCGTCGAGGCTCGTCAGCGTCAGCCGCGGCGCGAGCACGATCATCACGCCCGCGAGGCCCACCATCACCGCGGTGAGCCGGAAGACGCGCACCTGCTCCCCGAGGAACATCGCCGCGAAGATCACGGTGAGCAGCGGCGCGGCATAGCCGAGCGCGGTCGCCTCGGGCAGGGGCAGGAGGCCGAGCGCGGTGAAGCCGAGGCCCATGGCGGTCGTGCCCACGAGGCCGCGCCAGAGGTGGCCCATCGGGTTCCGCGTGTCGAGCCCATGGGCGAGGTTCTTCGTCCAGGCGAGCCAGACGAGGATCACCGGGATCGCGAAGAACGAGCGGAAGAACACCGCCTCGCCCGGCGGGATGCGGCCGGCGGCGAGCTTGATGCAGATCGCCATGGTGGTGAAGACCATGACGGAGAGGACCTTCAGGGCGATTCCGCGCAGAGGGTTCATGGCAGGCTCGGCAGGCTCGGGGGCAGGGCGGGGTGCGGATCCCGCTTATGGGCCGGTGCTGCGCCGGTCACAAGGGCCCGGCCGCGACCTTTTCCGCCGCCGCCTGGAGCCGGGCGCGGTCGGCCTCGAGCGGCAGGGCCTCCCCGGCGAGCGCCATGGCCTTGGCCGAGAGTCGCCGTGCGCTTCGGGCGAAATCGCCGGGCCCCACGGCGGCCAGCGCGGCCAGCGCGTGCTGCAGGCCCAGCCCGACTTCGAGCAGCGGCGCGGCGTCGCGGGTGAGCGGCTCGAAGGCGTCCTCGAAGAGGTTCCGGGCGTCGAGCGGCGGCACGAGCACAAGCGGGCAGCGCGGCGCCTCGGCCTCCTCGGCCCGCGCCTCCGCCCAGAGGGTGAGCAGCCGCTGCTGCACGGCGATCACGCCGATCGCGGTGCCCGGATCGTTGATGCCCGGCGAGAGCGCGCGCGAGCCGATCTCGGCGAGCACCACCAGACCGAAGCGCGGATCCTGCTCGAAGGAGCGTTCCTGGCCGAGCGTGAAGGCCGCGCGGATCGCCGCGGCCGCATCGTCGTCGGGCCGCCAGCTGGTATGCACCAGCGCCCTCGCCGGGCTCGCCAGCGCGCCGGGCAGGGAGGCGACCGCGATCTCGCCCCCGGCGGCCTCGGCGATGCGCTGGAGCGCGGGCATGTCGAGATGCCGGACATAGCCGGTCTCCCTCGCGGCCAGCGCATGGCCCGTCGGCCGCTCCGGGCGCCGGCGGCCGCCGAGATGCGGCGCGGCGGCGCGGCTCAGCAGGGCGGATTCGGCGCGGGTCGCGATCTTGGCGACGGTCGCGCCGAGCCGGACCATGTTCACCAGCTGGTCGAGCCAGCCGAAGAAGGTGACGAGCACCAGCGCGGTCACCAGCCCCGAGGCGAGCAGCAGCACCGCCTCGCCGGCGCGGGAATAATAGCCCAGGCCGAGCGCGACCAGCCCGACCATGCTGAAGACGAAGGCGCCGAGGAAGGTCGAGAGCACGTTCTGCGAGAACGGGTCCTCGATCAGCACCCTTGTGGCGCGCGGGGTGGCCGATTGCGCCGCCGCCGCGAAGGCGGTCACCATGGCGCCAAGGGCGAAGGTCGCGACCATCAGCATGCTCGAGGCGAGGATCGACAGGATGTCCCAGGTGGCGCCGTCGCGGATGCGCGCGGCGAGCGAGGCGGGCACGAAGGGCGTCGCCCAGACCGCCACCAGCGCCGTCGCCACGGCCGCGATCCCGTAGAGCCCGACCCGGAACCAGAGCCGCCGGGTGAGCTGCTCCCAGATCCAGTCGAGCCGGCTGGAGACGGCTTTCGGCCGGGTCAGGGGAGGATGCTCCCCGGCGCGGGCACCGCCCGAGCGATGCGCCCTCCGGCGTCGCGCCGCCGGGTTCTTGTTGCCCTCGCCCGCATCGCTCCGTCCGCCTTGCCAGGATGTGCCAGTCTAGGCGCGGCCGGGCTTCGGGGTCAATCGACGGCCCCGGAGGTCGGGGGAACTGCGTTTGGAACCCGTGATTTCTTCTTCGACGATCACCCGGCGGTGCCCGCCGGGGCGAAAGATGACGCCGGGCGCGCTCGGAACCCGGGCGGAGTCGGCGCGTTGGCAATTGCCGTTCCCCCGCGGGTGTCGCGGCCGGTGCCGCCGGCGGCCTTGGGGCGAACGGCGCTTGCCACCGGGGCGTCGCGGCTGTCATGTTGTGGCATCAAAGTCTATGCATCTCCGCATCTTTCGGGAGGTTCCGATGATTCTACGCCGCAGGCTTCTCACCGCCGTCGCGGTTCTGGCGCTGCCGGTTTCCGGCGCGCAGGCCTTCACGCTGAACGTGCTGCACACCAACGACCTGCACAGCCGGATCGAATCGATCAACGCCTTCGATTCGACCTGCTCCGCCGAGGACGAGGGCGAGGGGAAGTGCTTCGGCGGCGCGGCGCGGCTCTACACCGCCGTCAAGGAGCTCCGCGACGAGCTGGAGGCCGCGGGCGAGAACGTGATCGTGCTTGATGCCGGCGACAGCTTCCAGGGCTCGCTGTTCTTCACCACCTATTCCGGCCTCGCCGAGGCGGAGATGATGAACCGCATCGGCTTCGATGCGATGGTTTTCGGCAACCACGAATTCGACCTCGGCCCGGCGCCGCTGGCCGATTTCGTCGAGGCGGCGGAATTCCCGGTGATCTCGGGCAATGTCGACGTCTCGGGCGACAACAAGCTCGCGGGGCTCGCGAAGGATCACGTGGTGCTGGAGGTGGGCGGCGAGAAGGTGGCGATCCTGGGCGCGACGACCCCCGACACGGTGGAGATCTCCTCGCCCGGCCCCAGCGTCGCCTTTCGCGACCCGGTGGAATATCTCACCGCCAAGGTGGTCGAGCTCAAGGCCGAGGGCATCGAGAAGGTCATCGTCGCGAGCCATCTCGGCGTGACGGACGACATCCGCGTCGCCGAGGCGGTGCCGGGGATCGACCTGATCGTCGGCGGGCACAGCCATACGCTCTTCTCCAACAGCGCCGAGGAGGCGCCCTATGCCTATCCGCTGATGGTGGCGGGTCCGGAGGGGCGCGAGGTGCCGATCGTGCAGGCCGGCGCCTATTCGAAATATCTCGGCCATGTGGCGCTGACCTTCGACGATGCGGGCGTGGTGACCGCGGCGAGCGGCGACACGATCCTGCTCGATGCCAGCGTCACCCCCGACCCCGAGATCCTCGGCCGCATCGAGGCGATGGCCGCGCCGATCGAGGAGCTGAAGGCCCGCAAGGTCGGCGAGGTCGCCGCCGACATCGACGGCAGCCGCGAGAACTGCCGGGCCGGGGAATGCTCGATGGGCAATCTGGTGGCCGAGGCCATGCTCGACCGGGTCAGGGACCAGGGCGTGACCATCGCGCTGCAGAACGGCGGCGGCCTGCGCGCCTCGATCGGGGCGGGCGAGGTGACCAAGGGCGACGTGCTCGCCGTGCTGCCGTTCCAGAACACGCTCGCGACCTTCAACATCAACGGCGCGGCCATCGTCGCGGCGCTGGAGAACGGCGTCAGCCAGCTGGAGGAGGGCGGCGGGCGCTTTCCGCAGGTCGCGGGACTGCGCTTCACCTTCGACCCCTCGCTGCCGCCGATGGAGGGCCGCATCCGGGAGGTGACGGTGCGGAAGGGCGACGACTGGGTGCCGATCGACCCCGCCGCGGTCTATTCGGTCGTCTCCAACAACTTCATGCGCAACGGCGGCGACGGCTATGTCACGCTGCGCGACGAGGCGGCGAACGCCTATGACTTCGGGCCGAACCTCGAGGACGTGCTGTCGGACTACATCGCCGCGCATCCCGGCTACGAGCCCTTCACCGACGGGCGCATCGCTCTCGCCGAATAGGCCGAGGCTCATGCCGAAAGCCCGATCGCCACGGGTCGATCGGGCTGGGGACATCCGGCCGCGGGCGGGACGACAGCCGGTGGCGAGGGCAGCCGCTGTCAGGGGCAGATCAGGTTTCCCAGGCTGTCGGCCCGGCAGGGGAGGCCGGTCCCGCCCTCGGAGCGCTCAAGCAGGATCGAGCCGAGCCCGGTCCGCCGCCAGGCGGGGATGAGCTCCGGCGCGGCGGATCCGGCCGCTTCGGGCGGCCAGACCTGGTCGAGCCCGCGCTTGCGCTTGACGAAGACCGGGCGCGGCATCGGCGGCGGCACCGACGGCCCGAGGCAGGCATAGGCGCCGAGCGCATTGGGCCGGCAGAGGCTCTGCGCCGGAAGGGGTGCCGCCGGCGCGGCGAGCGTCGCGGCCAGAAGCAGGGTGCGGAGCATTGCCGGGCGGTCCATGCCCCGCGATGTGGGACCTCTTGCCGGGCGCGGCAAGTCGCGGCCGCCGCGGAACGGGCGCGGCGCGCATTGCCCGGGCTGGGGGCGCGGGGGTATGCAGGCGGGATGTGCGGACGCTACATGATCACTTCGCCCTATGAGGCGATGGCGCAGCTCTTCGAGGCGAGCCCGGGCGAGCTCGGCCCGGATGCCCCGCGGCCGAACGTGTCGCCGACGCAATCGGTGCCCGTGGTCGTCTCCCACGAGGGCGATCGCCTGATCGTGCCCATGCGCTGGGGCTTCCTGCCGCATTGGTACAAGGCGCCGAACGACGGGCCGCTCCTGATCAACGCCCGTGCCGAGACGATCGCGGAGAAGCCGGCGTTCCGGGCGGCGGCACAAGCGAGACGCTGCCTGATTCCGGCCGACGGCTTCTACGAATGGGCGGGACCGAAGGGCGCGAAGGTCGCCCATGTCATCCGCCCCCGCGCCGGCGGGCCGATCGGACTGGCCGGGGTCTGGCAGGAGTGGCGGCCGAAGGAGGGCGCGGCGATGGCGACCTGCGCCATCGTGACCTGCGCCGCCAATGGCGTGCTGGCGCCGATCCACGACCGCATGCCGGTGATCATCGCGCCCGAGGATTTCGCGCTCTGGCTCGGCGAGGCGGGCACGGGCGCCGCGCGGCTGATGCGGCCGGCGCCGGAGGAGATGCTCGAGGCCGCGCCCGCGGATGCGGAAACGCGCGCCCTTCTCGCCCGCCGCGGCTGAGATTCAGAAGGCGTGGCAGCTCGCGAGGGCCGCGCGCACCGCGCGGGTTGAGCCCTTGAGCGAGACGATGCCCTCGTCGCTCCCGCCCAGCCGCGCGGCGACCGAGCGGTCGCGCCCGGCGAGCCGGGCGGCGAGCGGGCCTTCCGCCAGCGCCACCACATAGGCCCCGCCGGCCGTCGACTCGAAGGTGGCGGTCGCGGAGACCGTACCCTGGCTGAAGGCGAGCTCGAGCGGGAGCGTCTCCCCGGCCGGGCGCTCGTGCAGGGTCAGGGCGAGGAACGGCTGGCCCCCGAGGCAGAAGGCGGCGAGGCTCGCGATATTGCCCGCGCCCGAGCCGTGGGCGAGGGGCGTGGATCCGGGCACCTCGCGCAGCGTCCAGCCCTCGGGCAGATCCTCGGGCGGGCGTGCGGGCTCGGCTTCGGGCGCGGGCGCGGCCTCGGGCTGCGGCTCGGCCTGGGTCTCGGGTTGCGTCGCGGGTTGCGTCTCGGTGGCCGCGGCTTCGGGGGGATGCGCTTCGGGCGCCGTCTCGGCCTCGGCCGTCTCGATCGGGGAGGTCTCGGGGACGTCGCCGGCGAAGCTCCAGGTCCTCGAGCAGCCCTCGGCGCCGATGCGGTCCTCGCCGCAGAGGGTTCCGTGGTAGAAGGCGCGCAGCCGCGGCAGGGACGCGCCCGGTTCCTCGAGGATCTCGTAGCCCTCCAGATATCCCAGGTCGAACCGGCTGTGGCGCCCGTCCGCCTCGGAAAGCCAGGTGGTGACCGGGCAGCCGCCGGAGCCGCAGAAGGCGCTCCAGGCGCCGATGCATTCGATGCCCGCGAGATCGGTGATGAAATCCGCCTGCCCGTCGCCGTTGAGGTCGAGCATGCGCTCGTAGCCGTCGAGGATCCGCGGCTCGCCGCCGAGATCCTGGCAGGCCACCATCGCCTGGTCGGTGGTCTCCACGAGCTCTGCGGGCAGCTCGGCCCCGGCCGGTGCCGGGACGATGGCCGCCGCGGCGATGGCGGGGAGAAGTCGGTGCAGCGCCCTGGCGAAATGTCCCGGCCGGTAACTTGTCATCAATAGGTCTGTCCGCTGATCTGGAGATAGGCTAGCGCCAGGGCGACCAGAAGTCCAAGCAGGATCGCCAGCGCGATCTTGACCGCCGAATAGGGCCGCTCGCCCTCCACCGCGCCGGTGCGCCCGTTGATCACGAAGCGGAACGAGCGCCCGCGGTAGCGGTAGGCGGCGAGCCAGACCGGCAGCAGCACATGCTTGAAGGTCAGCTGCCCGACTTCGGTCTGCATCCGGGTGATGCGCTGGTGGTCGCCGCCGATGTCGGCGCGCACGTCGCTGGCGATGACATGGTTCATGATCTCGCGCGCCTCGCCATAGGCCTCCTCCACCGGGACGCCGTAGCCCTCGGCGCGGAAGCCGGCGAGGAAGCGCGGCTCGTAGGCCGAGAGGGCCGAGAGGTCCCAGGGCGCCAGCGCATCGGTGAAGCGCTTGGGCAGGCTGCGCGAGCCGAGCACCAGCACGTCGTCGAAGGCTCGCGCCACGCGGCCGCGGGCCGGCGTCCAGCGGACGCGGGCGACCTGCTGGGTGACCATCTGCCGGCGGCCGTTGACCGTGACCGGGACCCGGCGGCTCTCGTAATAGACCGTGCCGCGCTGGCCGGAATATTCGGTCCGGGTCTCGGCGTCGTAGGTCCAGTAGGGCACGTAGATGCCGTCCATGCGCCGATGCGCCTTCGCATAATCGCGCAGGTCGGAGGGCGCGAACCAGAGCCGCCCGAGCCATTTGCGCATCGCGGCGCGGGCCGCCTCCTCGCCGAGCAGGAAGGGGAGCTGCGCCTGGGGCTTGATGACGCGCGCCACGCCGGTGTCGGTGACGATGGGCGAGGCGCAGAAGGGGCATTCCTTGGCATGGATTGCGGCGTCGAACTCGACCTGCGCGCCGCAGCTCGGGCAGCGGGCGAAGCGCGCCGCCTCGAAATCGTGCTCGGGCAGTTCCGAGCGCTGGGCCGAGCGCAGGTCGAGCTCGGGGATCGCGCCGCGCCGCTCGGGCACCGGCTCCTCGTGGCCGCAATGGCCGCAGAGCAGCCGCATGCCGTCGGGATCGTAGCGCAGATCCGAGCCGCAGGAAGGGCAGGGAAAGCGGTGGTCCTCCAGGGAGGCCCCCCCGGCGGTCTGGCCTTGCGGCATCGGCGGCTCAGGCGGCGGGGGGCGGCGGCGGCACCTGGCCGAGCAGGGCCGCGATCTCGGGCACCTCGGCGGCATGCCGCCAGCCGGCGCTGCCCGGAGTCCAGACCCAGCTCTCGCCGGTCAGGCTACCGGTCACCGCCATCTGCCGCAGATCCGCGGCGCTGAAGGGCCCTTTCGCGGCGCCGTCCTCGGCGATGTGCCATTGCTGGACGATCCCGGGCGGCGGCACCGGCGGCGTCGCGCCGGCGACGGGCGCCTCGCCCCAGGGGCCGCGCCGGGCCATGCGCTCGGCCATGGCCATGCCCATGCCGGCGCCGAGCCCCGCGCCGATCCCGCCGCCGCCGCCGGGATTGTCGGCCGAGCGGGTCATCGCCTCGGCGGCGCTGAAGTCGGTATAGCGCGCGAGATCGCCCGCGACGCCGGTGGCGGTGCGCTTGTCCATGGCCGCCTCGACCTCGGCGGGCAGCGAGATGTTCTCGATCATGAAGGCAGGCAGCGCCAGCCCGTATTCGGCGACCATGGGCGCGATGCGCTCGTGCACCAGCTTGGCGAGCGCGAGATTGTTGCCCGCCATGTCGAGCACCGGGATGCCGGAGGTCGCGATGATCTGGGTGAAATGCGTGACGATGATGTTGCGGATCTGGAATTCGATCTCCTGGGTGGTGAACTCGCCGTCGGTGCCGACGATCTCGGTCATGAACCTGCCGGGATCGGTCACGCGCATCGTATAGGTGCCGAAGGCGCGCAGCCGGACCATGCCGAATTCCGGGTCGCGGCACATGACCGGGTTGCGCGTGCCCCATTTGAGATCGGTGAAGAGGCGGGTGTTGACGAAATAGATCTCCGACTTGAACGGTGACTGGAAGCCGTGGTCCCAGTGCTGGAGCGTCGTCAGGACCGGCATGTTGTTCGTCTCGAGCATGTAGAGCCCGGGGCCGAAGACATCCGCCAGCTGGCCCTCGTGCACGAAGACCGCCGCCTGGCCCTCGCGCACGGTCAGCTTGGCGCCGTATTTGATCGCATGGCCCTCGCGCTCGAAGCGCCAGACGATGGTGTCGCGGGTGTCGTCGGTCCAGTGGATGACGTCGATGAACTCGCCGCGCAGGAAATCGAAGATGGACATGGGCCTCCCTCTCGTCAGCTCGCGCCGGCCGCCACGACCGCGCCCTGGCTCTTTTCCGCCGCCATCGCGTCGCGGGCGATGGCGGGCAGGAGCGGTCGCGCCTCGGCGGCGGTCATGCCGGTTCTCAGGCGCGGATCGTAGAGCATGCGCAGCAGGATTTCATCATGCTCGGTCAGTAGCGCGAATTCGAGGCTGTCGTTGAAGAGCGAGGGCCGCGCCTCCGGGCTGTCGTTGGGCAGCCCCATGGCCTGGGCCATCTCCTCGTGCACGCAGGAGAGCCGCGTCAGCGGCGGATGCTCGGCGCGGATCAGCACCATGACCGCGGAATAGACCGCGCGGTTGCCCGGATCGCCGAAGGCATAGGCGGTGCAGAAGGTGTCGAGCGGCGTGTCGCGCAGGGCGCCGACCACCGCGGGCGCGAATTCGGGATAGCGCGCGACCACCTGGTCGGCGAAGGCGGTCCGCTCGCTGGAATTCATGAAGAGCACGAGGAAATTGACGTCGGAACGCTCGCTGGTCGACATGTCGAGCCCGGTCAGCCGGGCGAGGCGCGCGGTGAAGGCGGCGACATTGGCCCGGTCGCGGGCCGATTCGGCGGGCGAGGTCGAGGGGCCGGTCATCACGCCGACCCGGACCGGCCTGTCCCAGCGCGGCAGCACCGCCGGCGTCTCGCTGCGCACGAAGCGCCCGTCGACGTCGACGTATTCGTCGTAGAGCGCGACCCGCTCGAAGTTCCGCACCAGATCGTCCACGGAATAGGGTGCATCGGCCGGCGCGGTCTCGCGTCGCATCCGCCCCGTGGCGGTCAGCCCGCCCTCGACGTCCGCGTAATAGCTCGAAAGCGCGGCCGTCTGCTGGTCGGCCGCGGCGGAGCCATCCTCCGCGTCGGCGGTGGCGGAGGCCGCGGGCGGCGCCCCGACGCCGGGCGCGAGCGCGCCCGAGCCGGGCCCGCTGCATCCGGCCAGCGAAAGCCACAGCGCCCCGGCGAGCGCCGCGGCGCGGTTCAGTCTCCGGGTCGGCGCCGCCGGTGGGGTCTCGCGCCCCGTGCCGGTGCCTGCTCTGCCGAGATCCATCGATTCTCCTGTCTAGCCGGCGACGCTGCCGCCGAGGCTCTCGCCCATGCCGGTCGCCTTGGCCTTGGCCGCGGCCAGCGCCTCCTTGAGGTCCGCCTCCATGCGCAGGAGGCTCTCCTCCGCCTCGCGGCGACGGTTCTTGCCTTCGTCGGCGATGCGCAAGCTGTCCTCGATGGTGGCGATCAGGTCGGCATTGGCCTTCTCGACCGCCTCGATGTCAAAGACGCCGCGCTCCATCTCGGCGCGGATCTCGGCATTCGCCGTGCGCAGGTTCTCCGCGTTCTTCCGCAGGAGCTCGTTGGTGAGGTCGCCCGCCTCGCGCACCACGCTCGCCGCCTCGCGGCTGCGGTGGATGGTGACGGATTGGGCGAGCTGGGTCTCCCAGAGCGGCACGGTATTGACCAGCGTCGAGTTGATCTTGGTCACCAGGCTCTTGTCGTTCTCCTGGACCAGCCGGATCGAGGGCAGCGACTGCATGGTGACCTGGCGGGTCAGCTTCAGGTCGTGGACCCGGCGCTCCAGATCGTCGCGGGCGGCGCGGATGTCGCGCAGCTCCTGCGCCTTCATCACCCCCTCCTGCTCGGGTGCGGCCTGCACCTCGGCCTCCTTGGCCGGGATCGTCGTGGCGTCGAGCTCCGCGAGCTTGGAATCGCCGGCCGCGATGTAGAGGGCGAGCTCGTCGTAGAAGTCGAGCGTCTTCTCGTAGAGCTTGTCGAGGGACTTGATGTCCTTGAGCAGCGTATGCTCATGGGTCAGCAGCTCGCCGGTGATCTTGTCGATCTGGCCCTGCACGTCCTCGTAGCGCGCCATGAACTCGGCCATGGGCCTGGACTTGCCCATCAGCTTCTCCCACCAGGAGAGCTTGCGGTTGGGGTCGAGCTCCCGGACCGAGAAGCCGCGGATCGAGGTCACCATGTCGCGTAAGGAATCGCCGGCCGGGCCGGTGTCCTTGTTGCGCACGCCGGCGAGCATCTCCTGGCTGATCGCCTGCAGCTCGGTCTGGGCGGCGGAGCCGAAGCGGATGATCGACTGGGTGTTCGACATGTCGATCTCGGCCTTGCGGCGGTCGATCTCGCCCTGGAGCGCGGGATCGGCGGCGACATCGGCCACGATCAGCTCGCCCTTGGGCTCGGGCAGCAGCTTCGCGGTGATCGCCTCGACTTCCTCGAGCGCGGCCTGGGCCTGGGCACGGATCTCTTCGGCCATTCTGGATCTCCCTCGGTCTAGCGGACGGTCAGGCCGTCTTGTTGCAGGCGTTCGCGGAGGACCTCGATCTCGATGTCCAGATCGCTGCGGTTGTCCTCCAGAAGCATGGTTCGGTGCGTGGTGAAACTGGCTTCCAGATCCGCGAGCAGCGCCTCGAACTTCGCGCGGGTCGCGGGGTCGCGGGTCCGGCCCCAGAGATCGGCGAACTTCACCGTCGAATCGCGCAGGCCCACCAGATAGACGCTGAGAAAGGTCCGCGCTCGGGCGAGGTCGCGGGGGTCCTGCTCGACGGTGCGGAAGACCTCGCGCGCCTGGTCGCAGAGCCGCTCCACCCGGCCCTCGAGGCGGGGGTCGCCGATCCGCGCCGCCGCCGCGATGACCTCGCGCACGATGCCCTCGGCCTTGTCGACGGCGCGGGCGACGCGCTCGCTGGCGAATTCGTCGACGCCCTCCATCCCCTTCTTCTTCATCGGGTCGAGACCGAAGGCCGCCACATGGGCGACCGCCGCCACCGCGCCGAAGGCGATCGCCGCGAAGAGCCCCTGGCCGAGCCCCAGATAGGTCGCGAGCCCGATGCTCGCGCCGGCGAGCACCGCCGCGAAGAGCTTGCGCGGGATCGCCGGCGGCCGGGCCACGGCGCGCGCGTCATAGGCGTCCTCGGCCCTGAGGCCCTCGTTGAGCAGCCAGGCCGCGAGCATGAGCCCCGCGAAGCCGCCGAGCTCGCCCAGCATCTCGGGCGCGTTCGCCCGCCCGATCGCCCCGAGCCCGGCGAGGAGCAGCGGCAGCGGCAGGAGGTACATCAGCCGCGCGCGCAGGCTCACCTTCCGGGCCGGGCGGTTGCGGAAGGGCGCGGCGGGAGGCGCGGCGCCGGGGGGCGTCCCCTCGCCGGATCGCGCGCCGGGCGAATACCGGCCGCCGAAACGCTCGCTCGCCATCAGAAGCCCGGAACGGCCGGCCCCATCGCGCCGAACCCGGTCGCCAGCACGATGGCCGCCAGTACGAGGAATCCGAAGACCCGCATGGGCAATCCTCTCATCCGCCCGGACCGATTCATCCGGCGATTCCGATGCAATGCAACATAATCTCGTGCGTGCGCGGAGACCAGAGGCCCGTCCGACGCAGGCGGACATTCCCGCGCGGAATGTCGCAATTGCGGCGGGTCCGGCCGCGGCGGGGCGGTACGGTCCGGAGAAGGCGCTTTGTCTGGCCCGTGATTCGCGGTAATTATGGGCCACGAAGTTTCGTGTCCTGATGCGGCCGCCTTCACCGAGCTGCACGGCAGAGGGGGCGTGACGTCGCGAAAGGCCCGGACGCGGGGTCCGGGTGAATTGACCAAGGATACCGAAGGAATGGCCAAGGGCACGGTCAAGTGGTTCAATACCGAGAAGGGCTATGGTTTCATCCAGCCCGCGGATGGCGGCAAGGACATCTTCGTGCATATCACCGCGGTTCAGGCGGCCGGCCTGCAGACGCTCAAGGACAACCAGCCGATCGAATACGAGCTGATCGACGGCCGCGACGGGCGCAAGAGCGCCGGTGACCTGAAGGTCTGATCGCTCCCCGCAGGGGCTTGGCGATACGTCTCCCGCCCAGCGTGTCATCAATGCAGGATCATCTGCATTGCATGCCCGACATGGGGACGATCCAGGGGGCGATGCCGATCGGCCCGGACGAAGGATGGCGGCAGGAGTGGGGCGCGCCATCGCTTGCGGAGGCATTCGGCGGCGTCAGGGTGGGCACCCGGTCGCGCCGAGATGGGAGCGCCGCCGGGGTGTCCCGCTCGCCGACCGTCGACCCCTCATCGGTGCGGTGGTGCTCCCGCTCGACGTCGATCTGTCGCTCGAGCGCTTCATGGCCTGCCCCCACCCGCACCCCCCTGGCCAGAAACCTGGAGAGCAGTGCCGGGGGTGCGGGGGCGGCGAGCGCCCCGCCGGCGCGCGAAGGCGCGCGCCCAACGAGAAGATTGCGCGCACCAGCGCGCACGGCTCGGCCGCAACGGCGGCCCGCCTATCTTCGCAACCCGAGCTGGTCCTGCAGTACCTTCGGACGGACCTCCTCCACCGCTCCGGGGGCGAGGTCGCCGAGGAGGAACGGCCCGTAGGAGGTCCGGATCAGCCGGTTGACCACCAGCCCGACGCTTTCGAGCGCGCGGCGCACCTCGCGGTTGCGCCCCTCGCGGATGCCGACGGTCAGCCAGACATTGCCGCCCTGCTGGCGGTCGATGCGCAGGCTCATCGGCTGGAACCGCTCACCGTCGATCGTGACGCCGCGGCGCAGCGGCTCGAGGCTCTCGTCGCTCGGCGCGCCCCTCGCCCGCACCCGGTACTTGCGCATCCAGCCGGTGGAGGGCAGTTCCAGGCGCCGCTTCAGGTCGCCGTCGTTGGTCAGCAGCAGCAGTCCTTCGGAGGTGAGGTCGAGGCGCCCGATGCTCACCACCCGCGGCATGTCCGGGGGAAGCTGCGCGAAGACCGTCGGGCGGCCCTTCTCGTCGCGGGCGCTGGTCACCACGCCGGCCGGCTTGTGATAGCGCCAGAGCCGCAGCGGTTCCGGCGCGCCGAGCGGCCGGCCGTCGACCGCGATCCGGTCGGCGGCGGTCACGTTGAGCGCGGGGCTGTCGATGACCTTGCCGTTCACCGCGACCCGCCCCTCGGCGATCATCGCCTCGGCGCCGCGGCGGGAGGCGAGGCCGGCGCGGGCGAGGCGCTTGGCGATGCGTTCGGAGGGCGGGTCGGCGTTGGCCATGGGCCCGCTCCTACAGGGCGGGCCCGGCGGCTGGCAATGCCATTCCGGCTTGCCTGCGGGCTCCCGCCGCGCGAATTTCGCCCCATGACCCGGTTCGCCCCGCTGATGGATGTCGCGCTCGCGGAGGCCCGCGCCGCCGGGGCGCGCGGCGAGACCCCGGTCGGGGCGGCGATCGTCGATCCGGTCTCGGGGCGCGTGCTGGCGCGGGCGGGGAACCGCACGCGCGAGCTCAACGACCCCACGGCCCATGCCGAGATCCTGGCCATCCGTGCGGCCTGCGCCGCGCTCGGGTCGGAGCGCCTGCCGGGGTTCGATCTCTATGTCACCCTCGAGCCCTGCGCCATGTGCGCGGCCGCCATCGCCGCGGCGCGGCTCGGGAGGCTTATCTATGGCGCTCCGGATCCGAAATCGGGCGGGGTGGAGCAGGGGGCGCGGGTCTTCGCCCATCCCCAGGCGCATCACCGGCCCGAGGTCTTCGCCGGCATCGCCGAGGCGGAATGCGCGGGGCTCCTGCGGGAGTTCTTCGCGGGGTTGCGGAGCGGCTCCGGCGAGTGAGCGCGGGCGGCGGCGCGGGCCATCCGGCCGCGATTCGGGGAATTCGGCTCAAGCCTCTGGAATGGCGTCGGTTTCCGGGGCCGGAATCCGGCTGGAAGGCGGCTGGAATCCGGCTTGCCATTTTCGGGGTTCGCGGCGCTCAGACCTCGATCGGCACCAGCACCTCGGGCTCGATCACGGTGACGCCGGGCAGGCCGTCCTTCAGCACCTCGGCGGATTGCGCGAGGATCGGGAAGGTGCGGTAGTGGCAGGGGATCACGGTGCGGAAATTGAAGAACTTCCTCGCGGCATAGGCGGCGCGGGCCATGTCCATCGTGTAGTGTCCGCCGGCGCAGAGGATGCCGATCTCCGGATGGTGCAGATCCTCGAAGACCCCCATATCCGCCATCACGTCCGTGTCGCCGGAGAAATAGATCGTGCGGCCTTCACCCGCGATCATGAAGCCCGCCTCGCCGCCGGCGTATTCCGGGCGGCCGCCGCCGAAATCGACGCTCGAGGAATGCACCGCATGCACCATGGTCACGCGCGCGCCGCCGAGCGCGACCGTGCCGCCCTTGCCGAAGCCGAGGGTCTCGATCCCGTCGCGGCCCGACCAGCGCTCGGCGAGCTCGTGGATGCAGACGATGGGAATGCCGCCCTCCTCGGCGATCTGGAGCGCATTGCTCGCATGGTCGCCGTGGCCGTGGCTGAGCAGGACATGCGTGGCCCCCGCGACGGCCTCGCCGCGTCGCTGGGGATCGAACATCGGGTTTCCCGCGAGCCAGGGGTCGACGAGCAGCACCGTGCCGGCGATCTCGATGCGGAATCCCGAATGCCCAAGCCAGATGATCTTCATCGCAATCTTCCCCGTCCGGTCTATAGAGGGGATCATGGACTGGTTTCGCGTGGTCGACAATTACTGCGAGCGGGTCGATGCCGGCTATTGGTCGGAGCCGGTCAATGCGCTGACCAATGGCGCGTTTCTCGTCGCGGCAATCATCGCCTGGCGGATCGCGGCGCGGCGTGGGGATCGCGGCGGCCAGCTGCTTGCGGCGGTGCTCTTCGCGATCGGGGTCGGCTCCTATCTCTTCCACACCCATGCGCAGATCTGGTCGATGATGGCCGATGTGCTGCCGATCCAGGCCTTCATCCTGATCTATCTCTATCTCGCGACGGTGCGCTTCTTCGCGCTGCCCTGGTGGGGCGGGATCCTCGCCGTCGCCGCCTTCATTCCCTACAGCATCCTGGTCGCACGCGGGCTCGGCGCGCTGGTCGGCGATCTCAACGGCTCGATCGGCTATCTGCCGGTTCCGATCCTGATCGCGGGCTATGCTTTCCTGCTGAGGCGGCGCGCGCCGGCGACCGCGCGGGGCATGGCGTTCGGCGCGGCGATGCTGGCGGTCTCGCTGGTCTTTCGCAGCATCGACGCCGCGGTCTGCCCGGCCGTCCCGCTCGGCACGCATTTCTTCTGGCACATCCTGAATGCGGTCATGCTCGGCTGGATGATCGCGGTGCTGGTCCGCCACGGCCGGTAGCGGAAGTGCATCTGGAGCGCATTGTTCCCGGTACGACCGTCCCGCCATGAGGTGAGGGCAGCGCTCGACCCGGCGGGTGCGAAGCGCCCGCGTCGTGCCGGAGGCACGCCTTCGGCGTGACGG
>NZ_DAIUBO010000048.1:0-20272 GCF_036846665.1 Amaricoccus sp.
GCCATGCGGTCGTTGCCGAGGCAGAGAACCGTCGGCGGATCCTCGATCGTCAGCCCCCGGTCGAGCGCGTCCCAGAGCAGCTGCTCCTCGGCCAGATGGTCGTCCGCCGAGAGGTTCGCCGCCGTGACCAGGGCCGGGTCGAAGGGGATGCCGGCGATGGCGAGCGCATCGCGGTATCCGGCAACCCGCAATCGTGTCGCTTTCATCTCGGGGCCGAGCGTCAGATAGGCGATCCTGCGATGCCCGCGCGCGATCAGCCCTTCCGTCAGCGCCTTCTGGCCGGAGCGGTCGTTGGGCAGTACCGCCGGGCTGCCCGCGTCGTCGAAGCAATTGGCCAGGACCAGCTTCGTGTCGCCGGCGATCCCGGGCAGGGTGACCTTCATGTGGTGGTCGGCGACGAAGATGATCCCCTCGACCCGGTGCTCCTGGAAGGTGCGGATCAGGTTGGGAATGCGTTCCGACTTGCCGCCGGTATCGGAGATGAGGAGCGTCAGCCCGCTCTCCTCGAGCTCGCGCAGGATGCCCTGGACGATCTCGATGTCCGGCAGGCCGCCGAGGGCCATGCGTCTCGGGGTCAGGGTGATTGCTCCGGTGATCAGGCCGACCAGGCCGGAGCGATTCGACCGCATGGTGCGAGCGGCGGAGGAGGGGACATATCCCAGCTCGGCGATCGCGCGCTCGACCTTGTCCCTGGTGGACCGGCCGACCGGCGCATCGCCGTTCAAGAACCGGCTGACGGTCTTGGGCGAGACGCCAGCCCGCTTCGCCACGTCGTAGATCGTCGACACAGGCTCACTTCCCCCCAAGTGATTCGACCGTTGACACCGATGTCATGACACCGATGTCATAATCGGTCGGTCAGTTCAAGAACGAAGTTTGGCGGTGCCGGCCGGCGCCGTCATGGGGGATCCTGTGCCCGAAATTGGACCGTGGCCTGATGCGGTCACGATGCCCGGGGTCAAGCGCGCGTGGAACGCCACGATCCACCCGGTGCGCTGCTGGATCGAGAAGGTGTTCGGCACCGCCAAGCGCAGCTACGGCCTCGCCCGGGCGCGCTACCTGGGCCGACCACGGGTGTCGCTGCAGGTCCACCCGACCTTCATCGCCTACAACCTGCGCCGCGCGCTACCCTGGCGCGTCCGCAGCCCGCCTGACCCGGTCCCGGCGCGCCCGGCAAGGAACCCAACGCCCCGACCCAGCAGCAAAAGCCTTCCCAGCCGGCGCCTCCCTACCCGAAGCCCTCGCCCGGGATCAGCTGAACGCCCCGGCGCTATTGGCGCACAGGTCTCTGGAATGACATCTCGAAAATCTGTGTAATAACAACCTATTGGCCAGCGTTTCATCGTGAAACGCCGCCCATGGCCGGCGCGCCGAGAGCACGTGACCGGTTGCCGCGCCCGGGCAAGCTCGACGTCCACGGGCCGAGTCGCTCGGAGGAAGGTCCTTTCACCGCTTCGCGGCGTAGTAGGACACGCGGCGCTCCAGATGGGCGAGCAGTTCCGACAGCGCGAAGGCCATCGCGAAGAGCACGAGCAGCACCGCCCAGAAATGCGACATCAGGAAATTGGAGGAATAGAGCTCGAACAGCGCCCCGAACCCGACGACCGAGATCAGCAGCTGGCCGATGATCACGCCCTTGACGCCCCGGATCACGCCGATCCGCACGCCGCCCAGGATCTCGGGCAGCGCGGCCCAGAAATAGACCTTGTAGAAGGCGTCGAGGGGCGAGGCGCCGAAGCATCGCGCCATCTCCACCAGGGACCGGTCGATCTGCTTCACGCCGGCGCGGGAGTTCAGGATGATGATCCAGATGGCGAAGAGCGTCGTGGTGATGACGATCGACTTCATCCCGAACCCGAAGAGCACCATCAGTACCGGCACCAGCGCCGTCAGCGGCGCGCTGAGGAACATGTTCACCCAGGGCAGCAGCAACTCGTCCACGAGACGGCTCTTGCCCATCAGGATGCCCACGGGGATGCCGATCGTCACGGCGGCGAGGATGCCTGCGAGAAACGCGACGACGGTCTCCGTCAGGGCGTTCTGGAAGGCCGGCGTGCCGACGATCTGGAACAGCGTCTGCAGGACCTCGCTGAGCGGCGGGATGAAGAAGGTGAGCCCCGAGCGCCCGACGATCTCCCAGAGCACCGCCCAGAGGACGAGCGAGGACATGGCCGGCAAGCGGTAGCCGTAAATCGTCATGGCCGTCCTACTCCACGTAGCTGCGCAGCGAGGCCCAGATCTCGTCGACGATGTCGAGATATTCGGGATCGCGGCGGATCTGGTCGGCGCCCTTCTTGCGGAAGCCGCCGGGGCGGATGATCTCGGAGACCCGGCTCGGCCGGGGCAGGAGGATCGCGATCTGGTCGGAGACATAGACCGCCTCCTCGATCGAATGGGTCACGAAGATGAAGGTCTTGGCCTCCCGCTGCACCAGCGCCAGCAGATCCTCCTGGAACTTGCGGCGGGCCTGCTCGTCAACCGCCGAGAAGGGCTCGTCCATGAGCAGCACCTGCGCATCGACCGAGAGGGCGCGCGCGAGCCCGACCCTCTGGCGCATGCCCCCCGAGAGCTCGTGCGGATAGCTGGCCTCGAAGCCGGCGAGCCCGACGTTGCGGATGTATCCCTCGGCAATCGCCTCGCGCTCGGACCGCGCCACGCCGCGGAGCTCGAGGCCGAAGGCGACGTTGCGCAGGACGTTGGCCCAGGGCAGCAGCGCGAAGTCCTGGAACACGAAGGCCCGGTCCGGACCCGGTCCGGTGACGGCCTTTCCGTTGACCTCGACCTCGCCGGAGGTCGGCTCCAGCAGGCCGGCGATGATCTTGAGCAGGGTGGTCTTGCCGCAGCCCGAAGGGCCGAGCAGGGAGGTCAGCTGCCCGCGCGGGAAGTCCAGCGACAGGTTCCTGAGCGCCTCGACCGCGCCATAGTTCTTGGAGATGCGGCGCGCGGTGACCGCGAAGTCCGGCGCGGGCGCCTGCACGGGATGTGCCCTAGGTATCTGAGGCATAGCCACGGTTGTTTCCTTCGAAGAGGAAGTCTTCGAGCCGCTCGAGTAGGTTCAGGAACAGGACCGCGAGCAGGATGATGGAGAAGATCGCCGCGTACATGCTCGGATAATCGGCGATGGACCGGCTGTAGCTGATGATGTCGCCGACACCCGTCGGCGTGATCTTCAGCTCGGCGAGCACCGCGCCGATGAACCCGGCCGACACCCCGAGCCGAAGGCCGGAGAAGATGATCGGCGATGCGGCCGGCAGGATGATCTTGAGCACGATGTCCCGCTCGCTGCCGAGGAACGAGCGCCCCATCTCCTTGAGCGAGGAGGGCGTGTTGCGCACCGCGCCGCTCGTGTTGAGGACGATCACCGGCATGGCCATGATGCAGACCACGAAGACCTTCGAGGTCAGCCCGATCCCGTAGACCATCACCAGAAGCGGGATCAGCGCCGCCAGGGGCGCCGCCTGCATGACGATGAAGATGGGCGAGAACAGCCAGTCGAACCAGCCGCTCAGGCCGATCCAGAGCCCCAGCCCGATCCCGAGCGCGGCCGAGATGGCGATGCCCACCAGAAGGGGCTTCAGCGTCTCGCCGAAGGCCACGAAGAGGGTTCCGTCGAGGATCATGCGCATGAGCGCCGCCATGGTCTCGAGGAAGGTCGGGAAGGCATAGCTGACGGGGATCATCCCCGCGATCTGCCAGGCGCCGAACACGATCGCGGCCGAGAGAAGCGTCAGCATCAGTGAGCGTTGCGGCATCATGCGCGGATCCCGTCGGCGAGCCCGAGCGGCCCGGTCACCGGAGGGTCGGCCGGTGACCCGGTCGCTTCCGGCTCAGTTCATTGCGGCGTCGAGCGGCGCGAGGTACCAGAAGTCCTCGATGTTCAGCGTCGAGGGATCCCCGTCTAGCTGGCCGGCCGCCGAATACCATTCCATGTCCGCCATGGCCGCCTTCCGGCCGCCGCCATCGGGATCGTAGAGCCCGCCGGCAACCGCATCGGCGTAGAATCCGTCGATGCCGTCGCGCAGCTCCTGAGGCAGCTGCCCGATCGGCCCCTCCGGATCGGTCTCGCGGCTGATGATGGTCGGATCCTCCAACATGTCCTGCCAGGTGCTGACCAGCGCCTCGACGAAGATGTCGACCGCTTCCTCGTTGTTCTTGATCCAGTCGAGATTGGCGAAGAGCGCCTCGTCGCTGGCATCGACCTCGAACATGGGCAGGACGTTGAACGTGTCGGGTTCCTGCGCCATGATCTTGTTCTTGCTGGCGAGATCCAGGATCGTCGCGTCGGCCTGGCCGGCGATCAGCGCCACGACCCGGTTCTCCGACCCGGGCAGGTAGGAGCGCTCGCCGAACTTGATTCCGACCCGATCCTCGATGACGTTGGCGATCGAGTCGGTTCCGCCGCCGCGTGAATGCAGAAGGATCGGCTCGCCGTCGAGTTCCTTGAGATCGCCGTATTTCTTCGAGGTGACGGGGAAGAACTTCAGCTTCGAGAGCTGGAAGACGATGCGCAGCGGCGCCTTGGAGCGCTGCATGGCGGCATAGGGCGTGCCGAAGCCGATATCCATCTGGCCGCTCAGCACCGCCTGGATCGCCAGTTCCTCGTCCGAGAAGGCGGTCCATTCATAGTCGAGGCCGTTGGCCTTCGCGCGATCGAGCGCCACGAAGAAGGCCGCCATCTCCGGCGAGGGCGTCTCGGCGAGGGCGATGCGTATCGAGTCGGCCGCCGCGGTGGACGCGGCCATCCCGAGCGCCAGCGCGGCTCCCGCGATCTTCATGATCTGATGCTTCATTTTCTCCTCCCAGAGATTGCTTGGTTTCTTGGACTTGTCCTCACGGTCCCGGCTTCGCGCGGTTTCGACCCTCCGTTTTCGATCGCCTCCTTCAGACCTCCCCGAAGAGCCGCGCGGAGACGGATCCGATATGCCGGCGCATGGCGTCCTGCGCCGCCGTCGGGTCCCGCGCCGCGATCGCGGCGGCGATCCGGTCGTGCTCGGCGAAGCTGGGATGCTCCGCCGGCGGGCGGTCCGAGACGCGGACGACCGCGTCCCAGGCCACGGCGCGCCTGACCTGATTGAGCTGGTCGAACAGGGAAAGCAGGAGGATGTTGTCCGTCGCCTCCGCGATCGCCCGATGCAGCGCATCGTCCTGGGCCTCGTAGGCGCGCCAGCTCTGCGCGGTCCTCGCGCGATCCTGCGCGCGCCTGATGCCGACGATCGCCGCTTCGGACGCGTTGATCGCCGCCTCGCGCGCGATGGCGGGCTCGATGCAGAGGCGCGCCCGCATCATGCGGACCGGCGTGAGGCTCCGGCTGAGCATGCCGAGCCCGCCCGCCGGCCGGCCATCGGTCTGGCCCGCGACGAAGGTGCCCTTGCCGACGTGCCGCCAGATGGCGCCCTCCCGCTCCAGCGCGTCGAGCGCCTTGCGCAGGGTGGCGCGGCTGATCCCGAGGCTGACGATGAGCTCGCGCTCCGGAGGCAGCCGGTCTCCGGGGGCGTAGGGACGGTCGGCAATCAGCGCCCGCAGGGCCGAAACGGCGTCGAAGCGCTCTGCGGGGGCCTGCCGTGTCAGCGCATCCATGGTCCGGCCATTGGTCAACCAATTTCGATCTCTTGAGCCATTATGGGCCACATCAATCGCGATGGGAAACCAATTCTCCCCACTTCCGGCAATTGGTGGCGATTGATCCGTCCCGGGTGGCGGTGTAGGGGTAGCTGAGATAGCAGGACGCCGGAGGGGCCGAGATGTCGAAATTCGCAATCGCAACGCCACCTGTCGTTGCCCTTCCCGTCGCCGGAAGCGACGCGCTCTTTCCGGTGCGGCGCGTCTATTGCATCGGGCGCAACTACGCCGCCCATGCCATCGAGATGGGGCACGATCCCGACCGGGAGGCGCCGTTCTTCTTCCAGAAGAACCCCGACAATCTCGATGCTTCCGGCGCGTTCCCCTATCCGCCGAAATCCTCGGACGTCCATCACGAGGTGGAAATCGCGGTCATGCTGAAATCGGGCGGCAGCGACATCCCGCTCGACGAGGCGCTCGACCATGTCTTCGGCTATGCGCTCTCGCTCGACATGACCCGGCGCGACCTGCAGGGCGAGATGAAGAAGCAGGGCCGGCCCTGGGAGATCGGAAAGGCCTTCGAGCGCTCCGCGCCGGTCGGGCCGGTGCATCCGGTCTCGGAGGTCGGGCATCCGGACCACGGGCGGATCACGCTCAAGGTGAACGGCGAGCTGCGCCAGGAGGGCGACCTCAACCAGATGATCTGGAAGGTCCCGGAGATGATCTCCTATTTGTCGGAGTTCTTCGAGCTCGCCCCCGGCGATGTCATCCTGTCCGGCACCCCCTCCGGCGTCGGCCCGGTGGTAAGGGGCGACAGGATGGAGATCGAGGTCGAGGGGCTGGGGGCCATGACCGTATCGGTCGTCTGAACCGCGGGTCCGACGCAGGGGCGACCGGACCTCCGCCCGGCCGGATGCGGCCGTGGCGCTGGATGGCATTGCCATCCAAACCTGAGGAAAGAACTCAGGTTGACATATCCGAGTGATTCACTCAGTTTTACAGCGCTGTCCCCACCGGCCCTCGAATCGGAGCGCGGGGAAGCGCTGGCCATTCGCACGGAGGCACCCGACGTGAAACTGCCGACCGGCCGGGGAAACGAGGCCCGCACCGCGCTGCATGACCGGACCCGGCGCCTGCGCATCGCAGGCCTCGGCCGAGCGGCACCGGCCAGGTGACCAGCGGGTCATGAACGCCATCCGTCCTCCCCGTGGCGGCGCCACAGTAGGTCATGTCGCCGAGCTTGACGCCGTCGCGGCCGGTGCCGTCATCTGCCTGCGCCGCTGGTGCGACGGACCTGCGGCGCAAGCCCAGATGCGCGAAGACTTTGCAAGGGCGCTCGGCCCGGAAGCGGGTGGCAGCGCGATGCGCGCCTTCGAGGAGCTCTGCGATCTCTGCGCCCGCCACGGCCGGCGTCCGCTGATGCGGCATCATGTCGCCTGCAAATGCATCGGCGCCGACGAAGCCTGCTTCGCGAACTTCGTCGCTCTTGCCAGCGAAGGGGACCGCGAAGACGCGATGCTCATCGCGACCATTCTCGTTCGCGCCGATATCGCGATGTGCCTCTTGGCCCGTGCCGAGGCATTCGGCCTCGCGCTCAAGCGGATGTCGCTTCGAGCGCGTCCGGCGCAGCCGCCCCCGCCAACCGCGAAGATCCTTCACTAGGGAAAAGGAACGCCATCCGATGAAGACCTGTGCAATCACCACCTGCGCGCTTGCCCTCGGGATCGGGCTCGCGACGGAAGGCAATGCCGAAGTCAGCCGGACAGCCATTCTCCAGACCTATGCCGACATCGCCGCCGCGGAATATTCCGACAGCCTGGACGCGGCCCGGGACCTCAAGGCCGCGGTTGACGCGCTGATCGCGGATCCCTCCGAGGCGACGCTGGCGGGCGCCCGGGAGGCCTGGCTCGCGGCCCGCGTGCCCTATCAGCAGACCGAGGTCTTTCGTTTCGGCAATGCCATCGTCGACGACTGGGAGGGCAAGGTGAATGCCTGGCCGCTCGACGAGGGGCTGATCGACTATGTCGACGCCTCCTACGGCGGGCCGACCGATGCCAACGAGCTCGCCGCCCTGAACATCATCGCCAATCCCTCCATCACCATCGCCGGTGTCGCGGTGGACGCCAGCGAGATCACGCCGGAACTGATCGCCGAGACGCTCAACGAGGCGGACGGGATCGAGACCAACGTGGCGCGCGGATACCACGCCATCGAATTCCTGCTCTGGGGGCAGGATTTGAACGGCACCGGACCCGGGGCGGGCGACCGTCCCTATTCCGACTTCGTCCAGGGCGAAGGCTGCACCGGCGGCAATTGCGACCGCCGCGCGGCCTATCTCGAGGCGGCGGCAGCGCTGCTGGTCAGCGACCTCGAGTTCATGGCGGCGGAATGGGCGGAGGGCGGCGCGGCGCGCGGGGCGGTCACCGCCGACGAGGGCACGGGCCTCGTCGCGATCCTGACCGGCATGGGCAGCCTTTCCTACGGCGAGCAGGCGGGCGAGCGGATGCGGCTCGACCTGATGCTGAACGACCCCGAAGAGGAGCACGATTGCTTCTCCGACAACACCCACAACAGCCACTATTACGACGGGCTCGGGGTGCAGAACGTCTATCTCGGCCGCTACGCCCGCCCGGACGGATCGGTGGTCGAGGGGCCCTCGCTCTCCGCCCTCGTCGCCGCGACCGACCCGGGCCTCGACGCCGAGATGCGCGCGAAGCTCGACACGACGATGGCCGCGCTCGGGGCCATCCGGACGGCCGCCGAGGGGGGATTTTCCTATGACATGATGCTCGAACAGGGCAACGCCGAGGGCGAGGCGCTGGTCATGGCCGGCGTGAACGGGCTGATCGACCAGACACGCAGCATCGAACGGATCGTCACGGCGCTGGGACTCGACAGCATCGCCTTCGAGGGATCGGACAGCCTCGACAATCCGAGTGCGGTTTTCCAGTGAGCCCGGGCGCCTACCGATGATCGTCTGCCATTGCCAGGCAATCAGCAGCGCGGACGTGCACGCGGCCATCGACTGGATGCGTGCCGCCGACCCGGACACGATCATCACGCCGGGAAAGGTCTATCGAGCCCTGGGCAAGGCCGCGGATTGCGGCTCCTGCGTGCAGCTATTCCTTTCCACGATGCGCCAGAATGATAATCTGATGGTCCCCATGCAACTCCGTGGCCTGAGCAGGCAGCGCGGACAAACACTTGAGGACCGAAATGAAGGGCGACGAGAAAGTAATCGACTACCTTAACCGTGCGATCCGTTCTGAACTGACTGCCGTTAGCCAGTACTGGTTGCACTATCGTTTGCAGGAGGACTGGGGCCTCGGACACATGGCGAAGAAGAGCCGGGAAGAGAGCATCGAGGAGATGAACCACGCCGACAGTCTGATCCAGCGCGTGATCTTTCTCGAAGGCCATCCGAACCTCCAGAAGCTCGACCCGCTCAGGATCGGGCAGAACCCGCGCGAGACGCTCGACTGCGACCTGGCCGCCGAACAGGAAGCCTGCGCGCTCTACAAGGAAGCCCGCGAATACTGCCAGAAGGTCGGCGACTACGTCTCGATGAAGCTGTTCGAGGGATTGCTCGCCGACGAAGAGGGACATGTCGATTTTCTCGAGACCCAGATCGACCTCTACGAGAATCTCGGAGGCGAGCGCTATGCGCTCCTCAACGCCTCGTCGATGGACGAGGCTGAGTAGGCTCGCCCTCGGGTTCGCTGTGCTCGGCGGCGCCGCCGATGCACAGGACCTCGGGGATCCGCACCTGAAATTCATCCCGCGCACCGCCGAGGAGGCGACGCGAATCGCCGCGGTCACCGCGCCGGCCACCAACTTCTCGCAGCCGCAGCCCTTCGAGGAATTGCCGGGCGGGGCGGCGACGGTGCGGGCGCGAACCACCGCGGACGCCTTTTCCGATCCGTCCGGGAACATCAGCTTCGAGCGCGAGCTGGACTTCAAGGTCGGCAACGGGCTCTTCCGCAAGCTCTGGGTCTCGGCGCCGTCCTCGACGCTCGCCTCGGACGGGCTCGGGCCGCTCTACAATGCGCGCGCCTGCCAGAGCTGCCACATCAAGGACGGGCGCGGGCATCCGCCCTCGGGACCGCACGAGCCCGCCGTCTCGATGTTCCTGCGCGTCTCGATCCCCGCCGCGGGCGACCCCGCGATGGCGGAGGTCGCCGACTACATCGCCACCGCGCCGGACCCGGTCTACGGCGGCCAGCTCCAGGATTTCGCGACCGCGGGGCAGGCGGCGGAATACCGGCTCGACGTCACCTTTGACGAGACGACGGTCGAGCTCTCCGAAGGCGAGACCGCCAGGCTGCGCCGCCCGACCTATCGCGCCGCCGACCTCGGCTATGGCCCGCTGCATCCCGATGCGATGCTCAGCCCGCGGGTGGCGCCGCAGATGATCGGCCTGGGCCTCATCGAGGCGATCCCGGCCGCGGACATCCTCGCGACGGCCGATCCCGAGGATCGCGACGGCGACGGCATCTCGGGCCGGCCGAACGTCGTCTGGTCGGCCGAATACGCCATGCCGATGCTGGGACGCTTCGGGCACAAGGCCGGGGTGCCCACGATCCGCCAGCAATCGGCGGCGGCGTTCTCCGGCGACATGGGCATAGCGAGCCCGCTCTTTCCCGCGCTATGGGGCGATTGCACGGCAAGCCAGGCGGAATGCCGGTCGGCGCCGCACGGCGGCGACGCCGGCCAGGACGGCTACGAGCTCGACGCCGCCGGGCTCGATCTGGTGACCTTCTACAGCCGCAACCTCGGCGTGCCGGCGCGGCGCGACGCGGGTGACGCGCAGGTGTTGCAGGGCAAGCAGGCATTCTACGGCGCGGGCTGCCCCGCCTGCCACAAGCCGAGCTTCGTGACCTACCGCCTCGAGGACCGGCCCGAGCAGAGCTTTCAGTTGATCTGGCCCTATACGGACCTGCTGCTGCACGACATGGGCGAGGGTCTGGCCGACGATCGCCCCGAGGCGCGCGCCACCGGGACCGAATGGCGGACGGCGCCCCTCTGGGGGATCGGCCTGACCGGGCAGGTCAGCGGCCACGAGACCTTCCTGCACGACGGCCGGGCGCGGAGCCTGCTCGAGGCGATCCTCTGGCACGGCGGCGAGGCGCAGCCTTCCCGCGACCGGGTCGTCGAGATGCCGGCCGCCGATCGTGCCGCCCTGATCCGATACCTGGAGAGCCTTTGATGCGCGCCGCGCTCCTCGCCCTGGCGACCCTCGCCGCCACGCCCGTTTCGGCGAGTGTCGGTGACGCCCTTTCCCGCCATATCCTGCCGGCCCTGGCGGATTTCTCCGCCGCAACGGCGGGCCTGGACCGCGCGGCGCAGGAGGATTGCCGGGCCGAAAGCCTCCGTCCGGCCTTTCAGACGGCCTTCGACGCCTGGATGCCGCTTTCCGACCTGCACATCGGCCCGTCGGAGACCGGCGCGCTCTCGATCGCCTTCTGGCCCGACGACCGCGGCTTCACCGCGCGCACGCTCGCCGGCCTGATCGCTACCGAGGATCCGATCGCCGGGGATCCGGCCGGCTACGGAGAGGTCTCGATCGCCGCGCGCGGGCTCTTCGCCCTCGAGATGCTGCTCTATGACCCGGCCTTCGATGGCTACGGCCCGGACGATTATGCCTGCAGGCTCGTGCAGGCGATCGCCGGGGATCTCGGCCTCCAGGCGGCGGCGCTGGAGACCGCCTGGGCCGAGGATTTCGCGCCGGTGCTCGCCAGCGCCGGAGAGGCGGGAAACGCGACCTATCTAACCGAGGACGAGGCGATCCGGGCGCTCTACACCCAGCTGCTGGCCGGCCTCGAATTCACCGCCGACACGCGGCTCGGCCGGCCGATGGGCAGCTTCGAGCGGCCGCGCCCGAAGCGCGCCGAGGCATGGCGCTCGGGGCGCAGCCTTCGCGATGTCCTGCTCGCGGTCGAGGCCGCCCAGGGGCTCGCCCGGGCACTGGCCGAGCACGGCCTGCCGCAGACCGACGCCGCCGCCGACCATGTGCGGGCGGTGGCCGGACGCATCGCCGACCCGGGGTTCCAGGACGTCGAGGACCCGCAGGTGCGGCTCAGGGTCGAGGTCCTGCAACAGGCCGTGCGCCGGATGCGCGCGGCGATCGAGACCGAGATCGGCCTCGCCCTCGGAATTGCGCCCGGCTTCAACTCGCAGGACGGAGACTGACCGATGACGACGCGCCGTGGATTTCTCGCCGGCCTCCTGGCGGCCGGGACCGCCCCCCAGCTCGGCTGGGCCTCCGTGGGAAACCCGGCCTATCTGGCCGCCGCGCAGGAGCCCGATGACGGCTTCGCCCTCTTCGGGCTGCGCGGCGACGGCGCCGAGACCTTTCGCGTGCCGCTCCCGGCGCGGGGCCATGCCGGCGCCGGCCATCCGCGCCGCGCCGAGGCGGTGGCCTTCGCGCGCCGTCCCGGCGCCTTCGCGCTCGTCATCGACTGCTCGACGGGAGAGGTGCGCCGGCGCCTCTCGCCGCCGGAGGGACGGAAGTTCAACGGCCACGGCGTCTTCGCCGAAGCCGGCGCACGCCTCTTCACGGCCGAGCAGCGGAGCGACACCAGCGAGGGCGTGATCGGTATCTGGGACGTGGAGGCGGGATATCGCCGCATCGGCGAGGTCCCGACCCAGGGCATCGGGCCGCACGACCTGCGCCTGATGCCCGACGGGGAGACGCTGGTCGTGGCCAATGGCGGCATCGCCACCGATCCCACGGACCGCACCAAGCTCAACATCGACACCATGCGCCCGAACCTGGCCTATCTCGGCTTCGACGGAACGCTGCTGGAGAAGGTCGCGCTGGAAGCGGCGCTCTGGCGGAACTCGATCCGCCATCTCGCCGTGCGGTCCGACGGCATGGTCGCCTTCGCCATGCAATGGGAGGGGGAGGCGGGCGCCGCACCGCCGCTCCTCGGCCTGCACCGCCGCGGCGAGGCGGCGCGCCTCGCCCCGGCCCCGCTCGCCCATGAGCTGGCGATGCAGGGCTATGCCGGCAGCATCGCCTTCAGCGGCGACGGGACGGAGGTCGCCATCACCTCGCCGCGCGGCGGGCGGGTCCATCGCTTCTCCGAGCAGGGCGACTTCCTCGGGCCGGTCTCGCGGACGGATGTCTGCGGGCTCGCGGCGCATCGCGACGGTCTCCTGGCCAGCGACGGCCTCGGCGGCCTGATCGCGATCGAGGCCGGCAGGCCGCGCCCCCTGGCGCGCTGCGACCGCGCCTGGGACAACCATATCGTCGGCCTGGGCGCCTGATGCCTCAGCCCCGACCTGCCGCCCGTGCCGGACGCGGCTGGAGCCAGGTCGGCAGGAAGCTGTGGGGATCGCCGATCCCGTCCGTGCGCATGTCGCGGCCACAGGCTTGCAGGCATGCACGAAACCGACCGTCACGGATCGCGTCCATGGTCTCGGTCGCGCCGCCGACATGCTGCCCGCCGACGAAGACCTGCGGGATGGTGGCGGCGCGGGTCCGCTCCGCGAGCGCGCGGCGGAGATCGCCGCCCCGGTCGTTCTCCCTGTAGTGCGGCCCGTCGAGCTCGATCGAGCGAAACCCGATCCCCGCTTCCGCGAAGAGCCGGCGCAGGGACCAGGAGAACTCGCACCATTCGAGTGCGAAGAGCACGACCGGCTCCTCGGGATCGGCCAGGATCCGCTCCAGATCCGCGCGCGCCTGCGCCGATGGCGCGGGCGCTGCCGCCGCGGCCGGCACGGTCGCCCTGTCGGGGCGGCGGCGCGGCGTCGAGGCGGCGATCGCCTGCTCTTCCTCGTCCATCGCCTCGCCGATCTCGGCGAAGAGCGGCGTCGAGAGATAGCGCTCGCCGGTATCGGGCAGCATCGCGAGGATCCGCGTGCCCGCCGGCGAGCGCTTCGCGATTTCCAGCGCGGCGGCGAGCGTCGCGCCGCCCGAGATGCCGCAGAGGATGCCTTCGCTTCGCGCCAGATCCCGCGCGCATCGCAGCGCGTCGTCGCCGGAGACCGGCCGGATCTCGTCGACCAACCCGCCGGCGATCACGTCGCCGACGAGCTTCGGGATGAAATCCGGTGTCCAGCCCTGCATTGGATGCGGGCGGAACGCCGGGTGGCTGCCCGCCGGACTCCCGTCGGGAAGATAGGCCTGCGCGAGGCCCGACCCCATGAGCGGCGCATTCTCGGGCTCGGCCACGATGATCCGGGTTCCCGGGCTCCGCGCCTTCAGCACGCGCGCCACGCCCTTCAGCGTGCCGCCGGTCCCGAAGCCGGAAACCCAGCAGTCGAGCGGCGCATCCTCGAAATCCGCGAGGATCTCGGCGGCGGTGGTGCGCGAGTGGATGTCCGGGCCGGCCTCGTTCTCGAACTGGCGCGCCAGGAACCAGCCATGGCTTTCGGCGAGGGCGCGGGCCTTGGCCAGCATGCCCGAACCCTTCTCGGAAGCGGGTGTCAGCACGACCCTGGCCCCGAGCATCCGCATCAGCTTGCGCCGCTCGACCGAGAAGCTCTCGGACATGGTGACGACGAGCGGATGGCCGCGCGCGGCGCAGACCATGGCGAGGCCGATGCCGGTATTGCCGGAGGTCGCCTCGACGACGGTCTGGCCCGGTTTCAGGCTGCCGTCCTTGGTCGCGGCATCGATGATGCCGAGCGCCAGCCGGTCCTTGACCGAGGCCATGGGGTTGAAGGATTCGAGCTTGACGTAGAGCTCGATTCCATCCGGGGCGAGGCGGTTGATGCGCACGACGGGCGTCTTGCCGATCGTGTCGAGGATCGAGTGGTGTCGGGGCATTGCCGGTCTTCCTTCAGGTCGGGCGGATGCGGACGGAGGGCTGCTCGGGGTCGGAGTCGGGGGTGGCCGCCGGCATCCGGGAGAAGAAGCCGGCGGTGCCTGCCGCATTCCCCGGTACCGCGGAGTGGAGCGCGATGCCCGCGGCGACGGCCGTCATCGCTGCCGCGATCAGCGGCAGCGCGGCATAGCCGATGCCGGCCGAGAGCGCGGCGGCGCCGATCGACGGGCCGATCGCGTTCCCGAGGTTGAATCCCGACTGGACCAGGGTCGAGGCGAGGTTCGGCGCGCCCCGCGCCGCATCGACGACCCGGACCTGGATGCCGGCGGCGGGGAAGTAGAAGGCGAAGCCCCAGACGACCATGGCCGCCGCGGCGAGCAGAGGTGATCGCAGCGCCCAGGACATCACCAGGAACACCCCTGTCAGGGCGACGAACCCGCCGAAGATCGCGGCGGCGAGGTTGCGGTCGGCCATTCTGCCGCCGAGCTGCATCCCGACGACCCCGCCGATGCCGAAGAGCACCAGATAGACCGGCAGCGATCCCGGCGCGATCGAGGCGGTCGCGGCGAGAAGCGGTGCGATGAAGGTGAAGACGCAGAACGTGGCGCCGCAGAGGAACACGGTCAGCGACAGAGCCATGAGAACCTGCGGCCGCGCGAGCTCGCCGAGCTCGCCCGCGACCCCGGAGGCGGTGCTGCGCCCGACCCGTGGCAGCCACAGGGCCATCGCCATCATGGCGGCGCCGCCGACCAGCGCCACGGCCCAGAAGGTCAGGCGCCAGTCGGACATCTGTCCCAGCGCCGTGCCGGCCGGAATGCCGAGGACGTTGGCCGCCGCGATCCCGCTCCACATCATGGCGACCGCACGGGCCCTGCGGTCGGCGGGCACGATGCCGGCGGCGACCACCGAGCCGATTCCGAAGAAGGACCCGTGGCAGAACGACGTGACGATCCGTGCCGCCATCAGCGACGGGTAGTCCGGGGCGAGCGCGCAGAGCGCGTTGCCCGCGATGAAGATGGCCATCAGGCCGAGGAGCGTCGCCCGGCGCTCCAGCCCCTGGGCCAGCAGCGCCAGAACCGGCCCGCCGAGCGTGACCCCCAGGGCATAGCCGGTGATCAGCAGCCCGGTCCGCGGGACGCTCGCACCGAGTTCCGCGGCGATCTCGGGAAGCAGGCCCTGGACGGCGAACTCCGTCGTTCCGATCGCGAAGGTCGCGAGAGTCAGGGCGGGGATCGCGAGCCGGGTCATGACAGGCGCTCCGTCTCGAGGGAACGGGCCTCGCGGATCCGCATGGTCACGGGGCGGCGGTGGACGAGGGCGCGGAGGAGCCTCCCGTCGATGGTCAGGAGCCCCGCGAGGATCAGGGCCATGCCGCCCAGCTGATGGAGGCCGAGCGCCTCGCCGAAAGCGAGCACGCCGAGGAACGTCGCCGAGATCGGCGCGACGAAGGTCACGAGCGACAGGTTCGTGGCCCCGACCGCCGGAAGGATCGAATACATCGCGATGAAGGTCGCGGAGGTGAGCCCGATTCCGATGGTGGCCAGCGCCGCGGCCGCGCGGAGGTCCGGCATCGCCGGGATCCCCTCCACCGAAAGGGCGACCGGGGCGATGGCGAGCGCGCCCCCGGTCATCGCCCAGGCGATGAGGACCACCGGGTCGAGCCCGGCGAAGCGGCGGACGAAATTCAGCGCGATCCCGTAGCAGAAGGGTGCCGCCAGCGCGACCAGCACGAAGCGTGGATCGGATCCGCCGGCTTCGGCACCGCGCATCGTCAGGAGGACGATTCCGGCGACGCCGAGCGCGCAGCCCCAGAGCTTGCCCGCCGTCGCGCGCTCGCCGCCGCGCGAGAGATGCGCGACGAGGACCGTGGCGACCGGCGTGAGCGCATTGGCGATGCCGGCGGTCGACGAGGTGATGTGCTGCTGCGCCAGCGGCAGGATCGCGAAGGGCGCGGCGAACTGGAAGACGCCGAGGATCGCGATCCCGGCGAAGCCCCTTCCCGTGAATGTCGCGCGGCGCCCGGTCGCGAGCACGAAGGCCCAGCATCCCGCGGCGCCGATCGCGACGCGCAGGGTCGAGACGGTCAGCGGCCCGTAGCTGTGCAGCAGGACGGCGTTGAAGGCGAAGGAGGCGCCGAAGGCCGTCCCGATCGACAGGAGGACGAGCCAGTAGCGCAGGGCCATGGGTTGGGTCCGCGCGGCTGTCGCGGGCGCAGCAGGGCCCGTGGGGATCCGGTCAGGCATCGCAGGGCTCCATTGTTTGCCGGGGATCGGCGTGATCGTTTGCCGTGGCGGCGCGGCGCGGCTCCGGTTGCCGGGATGGCGCCGCACTGCCGGCTGCGACGGCGGCGCTCTCGGATTTCATGCAGGCGCTGAGGGTCTCGTGGAGCGCCTTGAGCGCGTCGAAATCCCAGTCGAAGCTGGCGATCCTCTGCGTGACCGCGAAGAGCGGCACCGACTGCGCCTGCCGCGCGCGGCCGTAGGCATCGGGCCTCCCGTCCCGGATCAGGACGCGCGACAGGGCATCCGCATCCATCAGCGCGTCGGTGATGCCGTGGGCGGTGGCGGGATCCTTGAAGAAGGCGGCATCGCCCGCCAGCGCCCAGCCCCGGCCGGTCCGCGCGCGCAGATGCCCCGGGGCGCCGGGGAAGCGGCGCGGCCGCTCGGCGGGAGCCGCCTGGACGCTCTCGGCGAGGCCGGGATCGAAGCCCGCGAGGATCGCGGCCATGCCGCGCCGCGCATCAGCGGCGAAGTGCCGCCCATAGGCCGCGGATGGGCAGGTGGCGAAGACGCAATGCAGGCCGTCATTGGTCGGGAAGGCGCCGGCCGAGACCCCGTCGCCGAAATACAGGCGATAGCCCCGGTTCTCGATGCCGGGGAAATAGCCGTAGACCGTGGCCGCGCGGTGGGGCGACGCGGCGAGAGGCTCCGCGCCGACGGCCTCCGCGATCCGCGAGGCACGACCGTCGGCGCCGATCACCAGGCTGGCGCGGATCTCGTGGCCTCTGCCATCCGGCCCGCGCAGGGAGACGCCGGCGACGCGGCCATCGGCGCCGCGGAGACAGTCTTCGACCTCGCTCCCGAGGGCGAGCTCGGCCCCGGCCGCGACCGCGGCATCGAGGATGGCGCGGTCGAGCAGCCAGCGGCGCGGCGCGATCAGCCCCTCGGCCAGAAGGCCCGGCCGGACCGGAACCGTGACCCGCTCGGCCCCGTAGTGGAACTGCGCTTGGCGGACCAGCGGCGTGCCCGCGCCGAGCAGCCGGTCGAGCAGGCCCCAGCGCGCAAGAAGCTCGACGGCCGGCCGCATCAGGGCATGGGTCGAGAGCGTGTCCCCGATCTCGGGCGCCCGGTCCAGGATCAGGACCCTGGCACCCTCGGCCGCAAGCGCGAGCCCGGTGGCCGCGCCGGCCACCCGGGCGCCGACGATCACCGCGTCATAGGGCTTCCGTGTCATCACGTGGTCTCCCGCCTCAAGCCGCCGCCCGGCCGCCGAGGCGGTCGGTCAGGTGTCGCGCCAGCACGCGCGCGTCGCGGGGCGCTCCGGCGATATGGGTCGAACGCGCGCTGCGCAGATGCCGCAGGCCGAGCACGTAGATCCCCTCGCCGACGACGCCGCCGTCGTGGCGGATGCGTCCCTTGCCGTCGAAGACCGGGAGCTTCACCCAGCGATGGTCGGGCCTGTATCCGGTCGCCCAGACCACCGTGCCGATGCCGCCTTCGCCGAGCCGCAGCATCAGACGCGGCGCCTCGGGAATTCTCGTCGCCGGCAACCGGCAGGCCGGCGGCGCATCGATGCCGGCTCTGTCCGCATGGGCGTCGATCCGGTCGAGCAGCCGGGCGAGCTTGAGGTCGGCGCTGGCGCAGGCATTGGCCAGCGACCCCGAGAACCAGGCCTTTCCCTCGGTCAGACCCGCGAGGCGCCCGACGATTTCGATGCCGAGATCCTGGAGGCCGTTGAGGTCGATATCCGCATGGGAGGGGTCGCCCAGAAGCGGCAGGGAGGGCGCGCGCCGCAACCGATCGAGTTCGTCCTCCCCGGAAGGGGGCAGGTCGAGCACGCCCAGGCGGTGCATCCACCACAGGATGTCGGCGCCGCGATACCGCCGCGGCAGGCGCAGGTGATTGCCCACGGCGAGCGTGACCCGCCGGCCGGCCAGCGCGAGCTCGCGGGCGATCTGGAGCCCGCTCGCCCCGGCGCCGACGACCAGCACGCCGCCTTCGGGCACGTCGGCGGGCCGCTTGTAGCTCTGGGGGGTCAGCTGGAGCACGCCCGGCGGCAGGTCGCCGGCGAGGCCGGGGATCCGCGGGAGCGCGCATTCGCCGCTGGCGATCACCACGCTGTCGCAGGCGATGGCGCCCTGGTCGGTCTGGACCCTATAGCCGCCCCCGAGCGGATCGAGGGCGAGGACGCGCGTCTCCTGCAGCACTGGCGCGCCATCGAGCGCCGCCGCGCGCGTCAGGTCTTCGGCGAATTCTCCGCAGGTCATGAAACTGTCCGGATCCGGCCCGCGATAGGGCCGGCCCGCCAGGCCGTTCATCCAGTTCGGCGTGAGCAGCCGCAGGCCGTCCCAGCGCTCGGTGCGCCAGCTGTTGGCGATCCGGCCGCGCTCGAGCACCAGGTGATCGACCGAGTGCCGGCGCAGCGCGTGGCTCATGGCGAGGCCGCACTGGCCTGCTCCGACGACGATGGTGGTGACGCGTTTCATGGATCGGCTCCCGCCGCGGCGCTCGGGACGCCGCGGCTGCAAAGGGCGGGTATTCGGATGGGGTGGGCGGAACGGACGGGCCGCGCCGCCGGAGGCGCTCAGGCGCGACGATAGAGCGTCTGCGCCAGGTGATGCAGCTCGTCGCGGGTCACGCCGATGTCGCGCAGCATCTGCTCGCTCATCTGCGACAGCCGGGCCATGTCCCGGCGCGCATTGCGCCGGGAGTGCAGGGTCGCCAGGAAGCTTCCCAGGCGATCCATCAGGGTGCGGCCCGAACGGGTCTGCGTGATGGTCAGGTCGGCATGCATGGCATTCTGTCCTTTTCTGTCGGGGGGAGGCGCGCCGTCAGGCGAGCGCCACCTTCACGTTGCCGGGGTTGGTGATGATGTCGAAGACCGCCGAGCGCTTCTGCGACTGGGCGATCACCGCCGCGATCTCGTCCTTGCTCGCATCGGCCTCGACCTCGAAGGTCACGCGGATCGCGCTGAAGCCGTTGCGGACGTCGGCGTCGATCCCGAGGATGCCGTGGAGGTTCATGTCACCCTCCACCTGCGCCTTGACCGAGTGCAGCTGGATGCCTCGGTGCTGCGCGATCGCCGCCACGCCGCCAGTGAGGCAGCTCGCCAGCGCCGAGAGCACGATCTCGACCGGCGTCGCGGCGTTGTCGGGTGCGGCGAAGACGCCCGGATGGTCCGCCTCGACGCTGTAGGGCGCCTTGTGCGACTGCTCGGCGCCGGCGCCGAAGAAGCCCTCGACGGTCGATTTGCTGTGGACGCCGCCGAGCCATTCGCAGCTCGCGCGCCAGGTGAACTGCGCCGCGGGCGGCATGTCGGTCAGCGCCTTCTTGATTCCGTAGAGGGCCTCGACGTCCACGCCATTGTCGGCGGTCTTCACTTCGGTCTGGATGTTCATCTCGCTCTTTCCATGTCTGATCGGTCGGTTGGGCGGATCCTCCGCCCAGCGCCCCGCGTTGAACCTTGATCCGTGAAGGCAGAATAACCCTGCGCCAGGGCAAGAACTTGCCGGTGCCCTTGGAATTTCGTTGGGAATGTCTGGGGAATTTCTGGCGGAACCTGCGGCGATGCGCGGGACCCGTGTGAAAGCGGTCAGGACTGGGGTATTGTTGCGATGTGAGATTTGTCTTCGACTCCTTCGTCATCGATTCCGCGACCCGCGAACTGCTCGCCTCCGGCACGCCTGTCCGGATCGAGCCGAAGGTTCTCGACCTCATCCTGCA
>NZ_DAIUBO010000049.1:0-20014 GCF_036846665.1 Amaricoccus sp.
GAGGCGCGCATTCGGCGGCACGACGGGTGTCGGCGCAGCTCTGACACCGTGCCGCCGGGGCGCGATCCCAGTCGCCGCGAGACAGGAAGCACTGGATTTTGGCCCCCGCGGCGGCATTATGATCGCGACATGATTGCTAGATGCTTGCAAAACTCAACGCCAGGTCGCATTATGACGAAGTTTTGATCATGATTTAGACAGTATATAGCCAAAACAGAAAGGGATTAACGAGGGTGTCCGGCAGCAAAAACACGTTCAGTGCGAACCAATCTGCAGTGGGATACTTGTATCAAGCCCGTCTCGCGCTGGCTGAATGTCTGAGATACGCCTATTCTGAATCTGATATAGAGGTTTCTATTGAGAAATTTGACGATGTTGCATTCGAGAAGGACGCCAGAGCCTTGAAGCTCCCTTTCGCGCCGCGGTCGGCGGGGACTATCGTTCGGGGCGGTTTCGCCAAGCAACTTCCTGCATGGCCGATGATGCGCAAAGGACGCGTCGCCGCCTTCTCCTTCCCGCCGGGTTTGCCTCGAAGATCACGCCCAACCTGACGGGGCGCGCCGTCCGGTCAATGGGACTGCCCGCTCCATTCGGCCTGAAGGCCTCCCGTGTTGCACCGTGACCGTCCGGCTCCGCCGCCCCGTCTGACGGGGGGCGTATCGAGTAAAACCCTAAACGAAAAGGAGAAGACCAATGACGACACGTAACCGCAACAGCCCAGCTTGAAGGCAAGCGCGAGAGCTTTGAAGAGCAGCGTTGCTGCCGTGCTCACCGCCGTCCAGACCACCAGCAGCGCGAAGCGCAGCAGCAGGAACGCGAACACGAACACCAGCGGGATCAACTCGGCGATGGCCGGTGCGAGCAGAATCCACAGAATCAGTGCGCCAAGCATTATTGCCTCCCCGGAATGGTGATGCCCCACTGCGCGAGCAGCGGCAGGCCGAAGAAGAGCGCGGCACCTGTCATCGCCATCGCGGCCAGCGGGTGCGGGGCCATCAGGCAGACGAGCAGGTAGTAGAGCCGTCCCCACCAGAGCTTGAGGCGCAGACCGAGCTTCGGCCTCGCGGCCTTGCCGACATAGGGGTTGGCATGGAACTGACCGCGCAGCTCCGGCCGCTCCCAGTACGGCGTCTTCTTCAGCACCAGCGGGCTCAGGTTATCGAGCAGCACGATCTGCAGCGTCTTCTTGAGCCGCATCAGCTCGTCCGCCATCAGCAGCGGCCGCGCTGTCTCGGACTTCGAGGTATCGCCGCGCGCGCTCACGCTCTTGCTCAGCACCGTCGTGCGGCCGAGCATTTTCTCCGTGTACTCGGCGGTCTCCAGATCGGCGACGGCGAGGAACTGCTTCATCGCGCAGTTGCCGACAATCGTCTGCCAGTCCTTGCCGTAAAGCGCGGTCACCTGGCCGACATTCTGCCAGACGCTCCAGATCGACACGCGGTACTTGCGCAGCGTCGCAAGCCAGTTGGGAAACCGCATGATCTTGCCGAGCGCTGCCGCCTCGTCGATCATGAACAGCACGCGCTCTTTGGGCAGCGGCTGGCGCTGAAGCTCGAGAATGGCGCAGGCCATCGCGAGCCGCGTCACGGCGGCATGGCTCTCGATATAGTTGAGCGGCAGCGCGACGCTGATGATCCCGCCTTTTTGCCGCTTGCCGAGTCCTTTGAGGATTCCGAATTCCACCTCGTCGCGCATCAGCATGTCGCGGACTAGCGGATCGGCCATGAAGGTCAGGTCCTGCTGCATCGTCGACATGATCGCCGAGAATTCTTCCGGCGCCTGCTGCTCTGTGCGCTCGAGCCGGTTCGCCTGCTTGGCAATCAGGCCAAGGCACGTACCGTTGACCTTCATCGCGCCCAGCAGCGCTTCCCAGCCGGCGACATCGGCGTTGACGTAGTCGTAGAGCGTCGCGAGGTTCTGCCTCGCGGCGGGCTCCGCCGTGCGGATGTGCACGATCATCGCCTGCAGCGCGCTCTCGGCCGAGTCCTTGAAATACCCGCTGCTGCCGTTCTCCGCGCCGGTGCGGGCAACCAGCATCTCGGCGATCAGTTTCGCGTCCGCCGCCAGCGTCGGGCTGTTCGCATCGAGCATGCACAGCGGATTGAAGCCGTGCTGCGGCAGCGCCCACGGCGCCTGCGGGAATGCGCCGAACGGGTTGATGCAGCGGAATTCATAGCCGCGCTTTCGCCATGCCTTGCAGGCGACCGCGGTATTCTCCGCACCCGGATCGATCAGGAAGATGTAGCGTTGCGTGAGCAGGTTCGGCAGGATCGCCGCCGTGCCCTTGTTCGAGCCGGGGCAGCCGAAGGTCAGCGCATGCGCGCCGTCATAGAAGACGCCCATGCGGCCGGTGAAGTCACCGAGGCGCAGGCCCTTGTTCTTCAGGTATCCCGCCTTGTAGAGCGGCCAGACGCCCGACCATACCGCCGAGCCGTAGGTGTACGGCTTCGGCTCGCCGAAGCGCCAGTTCAGAAGGCACAGCAAGGCCAGTGCGGACGCGCCGCCATAATACCAGTTCATTTTCGTGAACCTTTGGTAAAGTGAATCTGGCGGCCAGGGTGACGGACAGGGCGGGGCCGCGTCCTGTTCACAGCCTGGTCAAAGCGGTGAGGGCGGATTGGAGCAAGCGCTCAAACTGACGACGTTCGACGAGCGCGCGCGCCAGCGCGTGCGGGACGGGCTGCGCTCTTACATGCGCACGCACCGGATCGGCGTGCCGACTTTGCAGGTCCGGATCATCGAGGCGGACGCACCGCGCTACCGGGAAATCCCGCTCTCGACCTTGCAGCGTTTTCTGCGTGACGCGCACCGCACGGCGGATGCGCATGTCGCGGTCTGCGCGCAATTCCTGGAGAAGGCGGGGGAACCGATAGCGGCGGCGGACGATACCGGCTTCGCGCCCGCGCTAGCCGGATTTATCGGCGTGCCGGACGATCCGCTGAGCGTTGCCGATGCGGCGCTTCAGAGCGAGCTTGCCGGTGATTATGAGGTGACGGGGCGGCAGGAGGGTGAGCCGGCAATCCGGCTCGGGCTGATGCCCGCCCCCGGAAGGCCGTGGCTCGATGCCGCGGAGACGGTGAGCCCTTCGGAAGACTCACCGCTGCGCCACCGCTATGAAGGAACGCTCGCGGGCAACGGCCCGCTGCTGTTCATCGCGCTGCGCCATACGCTGACCCGCCTGCCGAAAATCTACTGGCTGGAGCGGGCGGACTCAGCCGGGAAAGAGCGGTATCTGGCGGGGCAGATGGCGGAGACGCTGTTCCGGGCTGAAGGCGAGAAGAGCAGCCGCGTCTTTACCCGGCAGCTGATACTGGAAGCGAAGGGCTAAAGTGTTCTGGGGCAAGCTTGACGAAAAAGGGCGGCTGCTGCGTGCCGATCGCGACTGGCAGATCGACGCGGATTTTCTGCGCGCCTGCTACGCGGGCGAGCTGGATGCCGTGCGGTCGATGATCGCAGGCGGCGCGGCGATCGACCAGACCGATAAGGCGAGCGGCTTATCGGCGCTGCATATCGCGGTCGGCACAAACAATCTGCCGCTCGTTCGCATGCTGGTCGAGGAGCATCAGGCGGGGTTTTTCGCGGACCGCTCGGGACGCTGGCCGACGCTGATTGCGGCGGAGTGCGGCGTGGACGACGATCTGTCGGATTATATCGTCGCAGCGGAAGCGCGGTTCCTGGGACAGGAAAGCTCAGTATAAGAATCCGCGAGCCGCACGAAGGGCGGCGAGCGGCGTGACCAGTATTTGACCAACGGGCATAAGCTCTGGTATCTATTGCCAATCCCGCGCTCGGTAAGGGATTGCGACGAAGGTTAATGCTTCGTTAAACTTGATCCCGGATAATGGAGATAGTAGGTCGTTAAGGCCGGATACAAGATGTGCGCGGGGTCCCCGCGCCATCTTGGCAAGGGGGCGCTAGCCGCCCCCCGTTGCATCCCCCCGGCGATCGTCCTTCCGGGGCATTGAACCCCGAAAAGACGATGGCAGCGTTCCGGCGCTGCACCACGGCCAAGAGAGAATTCGCTCTCTCTTTGGAAACTCATCGACCATGGGCTTTCGCGCCCCTGGACCCAAGTCCGCCGTAGCCTCTGGCGTAGGCGGAACGACCGGTGTGTCGGCACCGGCTTCGAGGAACGCGTCGTCGTTCCATCACGACCAGGTGGAGACTTCGGTTCTCCCCACTGGACCCCCATCGACCAGGGCAATCGCGCCCTGAACGACGACCAGCATTGCGGTGCTGGACCCCCCGCCAGGGGACGGTGCCGCGTGCGGAAACGAGACACGACCATGGCCCGCTCAGGCAGCGAAAATCGCCAGCGCCGGATCACCCTGAAGGCGCGGTTCAACGACGCCGAGGCCGCTCTGATCCTGGAGCAGGCCGAGCGGGCGGGCGTGTCCGTGGCGTCCCTCATCCGCTATGCCGTGCTGGGCCAGCCGCCGCTGCGCAGCGGGCGCAATCCCGCCGTCGGCCATCAGGCGGCGGCGCAGCTTCTGGCCGGGCTCGGGCAGGTCGCGACGGAACTGCGCAGGGCGGGTGCCGACGCCGGTGAGGCGGAAAATGCCGCCATCATCGAGGCCGCCCATCGTGATCTCGCCGAGATGCGCGCGCTGCTGTTCGAGGCGCTCGGGAGGCTGCCATGATCCTCAAAGGCAGCCAGCGCGGCAACGGCGCCGACCTTGCGATCCACCTGATGAATTCTTTCGACAACGAGCGCGTTGAAATCGCCGAGGTCTACGGCACCGTGGCGGGCGATCTCTACGGCGCTTTCGCGGAATTCGAGGCGGTGGCGGCGGGCACGAAGGCCAAGCAATATCTCTACAGCCTGTCGATCAACCCGCCGTCGGCGCTCACGCGCGAGCAGTATTTCGCGTGCGTGCAGGCCATCGAAAATCGTCTCGGCCTGACCGACCAGCCGCGCGCCGTCGTCTTCCATGTGAAACGAGACGCCGGTGGTGAAGCGCGGGAGCATTGCCATGTCGTCTGGTCGCGCATCGATTCCGCGCAAATGAAGGCCATCCATATGGGCCATGACCACAGCCGGCTCATGGACCTCGCCTGTGAGCTCGCCCACAAATACGGCCTCGCTTTGTCGCCGGGCCTGCAGGCGTGGGAGGCGCGGCAGAAGCGCGATCTTGGCAAGCTCGAGCCGACCTTTGCCGAGCGGGCGCAGCAGAAGAATACGGGGATCACGCCCGAGCAGCGCCGCGCTGAAATCACAGCCGCGTATGAGCGCTCGGACAGCGTTGCCGCCTTCCGGGCGGCGCTGGCGCAGAAGGGCTATGTCCTCGCCAAAGGCGACCGCCGCGGCCTTGTGATCGTCGACAGGCATGGTGCCGTGCACAGCCTGTCGCGCTACATCAAGGGACATACCGCGAAGGCGATCCGCGAGCGGCTTGCGTTCAATCACGATGCTCTGCCGACGGTCGAGCAGGCGAAAGAGCATGTCCGGGACCGGGAGCGCAAGCTTGCGGAGAAGCAGCAGCAGGCGCAGGCCGCCGATGCGGCCGGGGAGAAGGCGGCACAGGCGAAGCAGCAGCGGCGTGAGGAATTGCGGCGCCGCGCCGGTGCCGGGCTTGCCCGCAGGCATGAGCAGAGACGGACGGACCTGCGGGGCAAGGAGCAGCAGTTGCTGGTCCGGCAGCAGGCCGAGCGGATGGCGCTGCATGCGGCGCAGAAGGCGGAGAGCGGCGGCATCCTGTTCCGGGTGCGCACGGCGGTTGCCGAACTGGTCGGCAGGACGCCGGCGCTCCGCTCGGTGCTCGGTCCGCTGCAGAAAATGACCAAGCTCGATCCGCGCGAGCGGCATGATCTTGAGCGCGGGGCGCTGGAGCGGCGGCACGAGCGGGAGAGGAAGGACTTCGACCGCGAGAAGCGGATGCTTGCGCGGCTTGAAACGCGGGAGCGGCAGGCGCTGGAGAAGGCGCTGCGGCAGCGGGAGAAGCAGGCCGAGAAGATTCAGGGGCAGGCGCGGCAGGCGTTCGATGAGGCTGCGCACGATCAGGTTGTGCGGACGGCCACCGGCATCGAGGAAGGTGAGTTGCAGGTACAATTCAACGATGCGGCGGAGTTTGTCGAAGGGGCCGGGAAAGACGGCGGTGATGACGATGATCGTGCGCCGAGCTGGAAGCAGCGGGGCGAGAAGGAGGGAGTGCGGAGGCGGCCGCGACGCGGGCAGGGAGTGCGGAGACCGCGCGACTGAATTCGGCCCGGCGCTTGGCATGTGACGTGCACGAAATTGCGGGTGGCGAAGGCGATTGAATCGACGCATGCTCGTCTTGTTGATCTCGTGCGTCATGCCCGCGATGGCGGCGGACCCCAGCGCGATTGCAGCCGTGAGGATCGGGAACCGAGTCACCACGCCGCCGACCATCTGTCCGGTCTGCCGGAGCGCGGCATTCACACCGCCTTGACCAGCATACATCTGGGAGATCTGCGAGCCCTGCTGCACCAGCACCATGAGCGGGTTCATCCCGCCCGCGAGCGAGACGCCGATGTCGTTCAGCTGGAAAAGGAGCATCCGGCTCTGCCACGCCGCTATGGACGAGGCACGGCCAACCTGCCGAAGCGCGGTGCCGCGCCCCTTCAGGGCCGCAATGGACTCGAGCGCGGCACGGCGCTCGCGCGATATCGCCGCCGACATCTCATCAGCGGAAATCGCTCCGACGCGATGCGCCTGACGGATGTTCTCGAGCTCGAAGCGATAGCCCCGGATCGCCGCAAAGAGCGGGTTGTGCTTGGCCCGAAGATCATCGAGCGCCCGGCCATATGCCTCCACATCCGCGGCGTCGCGGCGCATGCCACCAGTCACGCCGGTGGCTGCATTGATGCGACCAGAGACCGAGTTGGTCGCGGATGCCGCGGCAGCGATCGAGGCGGCCAGCTGGGTGGAGCGAGCCGAGAGCGCCTCAAGGCGTGCGACCGCCGCGGAAGCGGAGCCACCCACGTCCTGCAGACCGCGCGACGCGGCAGGCGCGCCACCGGCGATGGACTCGAGCGCGGCGCGCCCCTCGCGGCCGACCGCGCGAAGATCGTCCTTGAGGGTCTGACCGCCCACCGCCGCGAGGCGGACGGATACGCGCCGTTCAGTCATCCTGCTCCACCTTCAGCCGTTCGTTGATTTTCCGGACCGCAATGGTCTCGATTTCCGGCAACAGCTCCGCCACCGCCGCCGCCGGCACGCCCAGCGCCGCGCCGAGCGCCAGGCCCGCCGTCATGTCCCACCCCAGCACCGCGCCAGGAATGGCGCGGATCTGGCCGCTCAGCCATGCTGGCCGGCTTCAACTTCATGGTGAATCCTCAACAGGTTGACTGCCACGGAGGCTGCATCAGCAGAGCGGGCGGCATTGAGGCGGCGAGCGGCGGTCAATCCGGGAGCGGGATTCCGTCGCCCTCGATCGCGGCCGCTGCCCGTAGCGCGGCGGTGAAGGCGGGATGGTCGCGCCGCCACTCGCGGACCGCATCCTTGCGGTAGAGGACGCGCTGGCCCATGCGGACGTGGGGCGGCCCGATCCGCTTCGTCGCCCACCGCCGGAGCGTGTCCGCGGCCATGCCGAGTTCGGCCGCCAGTTCGGCCCGCGTCAGCCAGCCGTCGAGCAGCTCGGAATTCGGATTTGCAGCACCGTCCATGCGCGGTCACTCCCAGGATTCGATGGGAGCAGCGAACCACGCGTGCCCGAGCGGCAACGAGGCGGCGACCGGCAATGAAGCACAATCCCGGGCGCCGCTTCGCTACTTGCGGCACAAAACAGGATTAGTCGGGCAGTTCTTGGCAAATACTCGCGCGGTTAGTGGCTATCCCGCCGCAGTCACCGAAATTTTGACCTAGAAACGGGGGGTGGTGGCTAAGTATAGGTGGATGGGAGTTCGAAGCGGGGCAATGGTGGAAACAAGTGACAGCACAGTGCCTTAGACGGAGAATCTCAATCATGCCGCTTCCGCCTCGATTCGCTTGGACCATTGCAGAGGCGGCAGCCCGATGGGGCTGCATGGCGGCCGATATCGTGGGTTGGGCAATTACGGGCCGGCTCGACCTCGTGAGCGCGATCCGGACGGTGAGCGCCAACGGTCAGGACGTGAGCGGGATCGTCACTTTGCCGCCCGAGGATCTGCTTCCCATGTTCCGCCGCGACGGTTCAGGTCCGCGAAGCGCGGCCGTGCGCCGGGTGCGCCCGCCGGGGAGCGAAACATGGTTGCGGATCACGGATCCGGCGAACGGCATCGAGATCGAGGCGGCGGACGTCCTTATCACCACCGCCGACCTGGAGCGCTTCGAGGATGATCACTCGCTAGCCAAGCGGACGGCGCCGGGCGGAAGCGCCTCGAGGTACGATTGGGACGGGTTCTACACGGCCCTCATCCGTCGCATCCACAATGACGGGTTGCCCGACACCCAGCGCGAGCTGGTGGTGGAGATGCAAGGATGGTTTGAGCGCCGCTCAAAGGATGGCGATGCGCCTGACGAGAGCACGATCCGCCGGAAGATCAGCGCGCTCTGGAACGAACTTCGGGCCTGACCGGGCAAGAGTCGCGTGAAGCAAGCCATCCGCCAGCTTCCGCATTCGCGCCTCCTCACGAAATAGCTCCCACCGCAGGCGGGTGAAGTAGGCGTCCGCGCCCCAGTCGCGGCGCCATTCCGCCTCCACCTTGGCGCAGACGAGGAAATGAAAAGCCTCCTCGAATCCCAGCGCACTCAACATGCGGTGCACCTCCGCCCGCTCCGCAGCACGTGCCTCGCGCCTCCGGCGCAGCCTCCTCAGCATACCATCCCCCAGCCCCACATCCCCGAAAGGCAGCATGCCACGTCACCACGTCGACATGGACTGCTTGTGAAGCATCGGGTTAATCGGAATCGGACAACCAGCGCTTGCGCCAAGGGTCAGAACTTAGTCATCCTGCGGCCCTTCATTTCCGATTGGGTGGGTAGAGAATTGCCACAGATCGTCAGAACGCTGGAGTATCGTCGCGCTCGCTTCAATGTAGAGGGTCCTGACCTAGAGCAACTCACACGGCAGGCTTGGGGGCAGTTTGCTACTCACCTCGATCGAGGGATCACCCGTAGGGACCGAGCGGTTGTGACTGGCATGCGGAGCCGAGACGAGGGAGGGCTAGGGTTCTCCGTGTATGGCGCGCGCTACTACGATGGCCAGGGAATCGGCGTGATTCCGATGGTGCCAGCCGCAGACGTAGACCTCGGGGAACGCCAACCAGGCGAGAATGAGAACTACCTAAGCGCCGATTTTTTCGCGCTGATCCGCAGCAACCACGTCATCTGTCTGAACTGCGGTCGCAATGGCGGCGCTCTTCGAGGATACCTCGCGATGTTGTTCGCCAAGGCGGAGATGCCGAACGAAGTGCAGCAATTCGAGCTCATCCGTGTCGCCAACCCCAATACGCTCGCGATCATAGAGGCGGTTGGTGTGAAGCGCGTGAATATGAAGGTCAGCATCACTGAGGCAGCGGCCGTCGACTTGATCGGGGACGCACCCGGTGGTGGCCTTTGGCAAGATGCCAAGCGGCGGTTCGGAGAGGCGTTCCGCGGATTGACCGAACGAGATGAGGAGCTCGGGCAGCTTCGTCAGGCCGAACGCGGAAGCGTGACAGTGTCGATAAACGTGGAAAAAGGCGACCTTGCGGTGGCAAAAGAGGGCCTAGACCACTTGGCCGCCGAGATTGCCGAGGACGAGGACGCCGAGGGCTACGTGATCGAGCTGCGGAACAACACGACGATCAAACCGAACGAGGTCAGCTCCAAGAAAACCGTCCGGATAGATGCCCACGCGAATTCAGTCAGCCCACCGCAAGCATGGGACGCGATGAGGGAGTACATGGGCGAGCTGGTGGAGAACGGCCAGATAGAGGTGTGAGTTGAACGCCGGAAGGAAGGCATCGGGAACGGACTGGTGGCGGCTGGCGAAGCTGGCGGCCGCGATCCTCGTCTCGGCCTTCGTTGGTTACCGATTTCAGCCTATGGTCGCGCACAACGCCGATGCGGTAAATACCGTGGTCACGATCTTCTCGATCCTGGCGGGGTTTCTCATCGCAGTGATCACCCTGATCGCTGAGCCGGTTCTAAGGCAGGCCCGGGATTGGCAAGAACTGCAAGGGATGAAGGGGACGGTGCAGCGTAAGCTTGCACGGCAGAAATGGCTGTTCTTCTTCTACCTAATCACGCTCGGTGCGGCCTTGGGGACGTTCCTTGTGCCCGAGACACAGCCATGCGTTCAACGGTGGCTTGAGGTTGTGTTCCTCGGACTGGCAACGTTCGTCTTCCTTGCCTCCTTCGAACTGCCAGGATCCCTGATGCGTCTTCAAATGGACCGCTACGAAGCGGAAATGGAAGCTACGAAGCCCAAGGCGCTGAGGGACGCTAAAGCCGCAGCCGCGGAGGCGATCAAACGCCCGGAGCAGTAGGCGGGTCACGCCGCCGCCAGAATCTGCGGGTTTCGGATCTGCCTCTTGCGCGCCCCCGCAACCAAATCTACAACAATATCAATACCCTACGCGCCTCGGCGCGTGGGGTATTTTTATACCTCACGGCCGGGTCAACAATAGGTCAACAAAACGGCCGAAACTGCGAAGCGTGGCAGGGCCCTATCGATCCCGCATGACACCGGCTGTCCGCCGACGCCGCTCGTAGCGAGCGCATCGCGAGCGTGGTAGCGTCGGTCATGGGTATCGAGGCAACACGGACATGGGGCGCCGATTACGGCCGGATGAGATCGATCCCCTGACTACCGTTGGCATTGCGCCGAGGGTGAATTGGGGTCGGGTGCCGATCACGGGCATCGAGGTCCTGCGCGACGCGGTTCTCGGGGCGGGGCTCGATGCCGTGCAGATGTCGCGCGGCCGGGTAGCGGGCTCACTGGTCTTCGCCGAGGTTGACGGCGTGCTCTACGGGAGCGGGAGCATCAACGGGCGGGTCTCGCTGGTAGGGCCGCTGTCCGAGGAGCGGGTGACGCTAGGCATCGGGCTCGCGTTCCCCGAGGGCGCCCGGCACTGGCAGCAGGAGGTCGCCGCCGGGGGCGTCGGCATCTTCCTGCCGGGAGACGAGCACGACGCGCTCTACCGGCCGGGGGCCCGTTACGTGGCGGCGACCCTTAGCCTCGAGCGACTGGAAGCGGAAGCCGCCCGGCAGGATCTCGTTCTCGATCGCCGTGCGCTCGGCGGATCCCGGATCCATCCGCGGCCGCTCGCCGCCGAGGTCCTCAGGCGGCTGGACCGAAGGCTGCGGGCTGTACATGTTGGGGCGAGCGGAGACGCCGCCCTCGGTCCCGACCTCCTTGCCGCAATGGTCGCGCATTGCGCGCGGGAGCCCCAAAGGCAGCGGACGACGGCGCGGCAACCCCGCCATCGGCGCATCGTCATCCAGGCCCGTGCCTATGTCGCCGCGCACCTCGACGAGCCGATTTCGGTGGATGCGGTCGCGGCAGCCGCCGGCACGTCGCGACGCACGCTTTACCGGGCCTTCGTTGAACTTGTCGAGGAGACGCCGAGCCTCTATGTCCGCAGGCTGCGGCTGCATCGAATCCGCCACGACCTCGCCTCGCCGGAGGAGGCCGCGACCGCCATCGCTCTCCTCGCCGCGAAGTGGGGCGTGGGCGAGCCCGGGCGACTCTCCGGTTGGTACCGGGAACTCTTCGGCGAGCTGCCGTCGGAGACGCGCGCCGCCTATCGCCGGATCGTGAAGGCAAACGCTCGTCCCGCGTCCACTTTGGCACGATCCGCATAGAACTCCTGTCATGGCGCGGTAAACTGGTGGCAACGGGCCGGAAACCGCGCGACCTGTCGCGATGCTCGGTTGGCCGGCCCCAGGCCGGAGGAATCTTCATGCGACCGAAAACGCCCCTGCTGTCCGCCCTGCTGGCATCGACGCTGCTCGGTGTTTCGCCTGTGGCCGCCCAACAGCCATCAGCGCCTCCGAGCTTCGCGGACCTGACCATGCCCTCGGCGGAAGTGAAACCGCAGGAAGCCTACGTCCGCGCCGTTGCCCGCACCGCCTACCTCTGGGGTTGGCCGATGGTGAACATGCTGAACCGGCGGACCAGCATCACCCAGGCGCCGCAACCAAGGTTGCTCGGAGGCATCCTGCCGGTGGCGCCGCAGGGTCAGCTCGCGATGCTCCACGACTACGTCAACCCGGACCAGCGCGCCGTCGCCTGCCCGAACCAGGACGTGGTCTACGGTCTCGGCTTCTTCGACCTCGATAGCCAGCCGGTGGTGATCCAGGTGCCGGACTTCGGCGATCGCTTCTGGGTCTATGCCACCTACGACCAGCGGACCGACCAGTTCGGCCAGCTTGGCAAAGCCTATGGCACCGAGCCCGGCTTCTATCTGCTCGCCGGCCCGACCTGGAACGGCGAGGTGCCGAAAGGGATCACTGGCGTGGTGCGCGCGTCGACGTCGCTCGCCAACGTCATTCCGCGCATCTTCATGAACGACACCGACGAGGATCGCGCAGCGATCCAGCCGCTGGTCAATCAGGTGGTCGCCTATCCGCTCTCCGAGTTCGACGGCACGATGAAGGAGATGGACTGGAGCGGCCTGTCCGACATCCCCTCATCCGACGAGGGCGGCGGCAGCGAGACCCGCTGGGTCGTCCCGGAGAAGTTCTTCGACACGTTTCCGCAGGTGCTCGCGATGGTGCCGCCGCTGCCGGGGGAGGAGGCGCTCTATGCGCAGTTCCGCTGGCTGATGGACGTGGCGGCGGACGATCCGGATCTGAAAGCGGCGATCGTCGACGAGGCGGTGAAGGCCGAGGCCGAGGTCATCGCCCCGTTCCTCGAGTGGCGATACAACGGCAAGCCAGCCGGCAACGGCTGGAACCGCTCGGTCAACAACGCCCAGTTCGGCGTCGACTACTACAATCGGGCGGCCACGGCCCGATCGAACATCTTCGAAAACCGGCCGAACGAAACGCAGTACTTCTACACCGATGATGACGCCGCGGGCGCGGCGCTCGACGGGTCCAAGACCTACGCGATTACCTTCGCCGCGGGCGAGGAGCCGCCGGTCAACGGCTTCTGGTCGCTGACGCTCTACAACGAGGAGCACTTCTTCAACCCGAACGATCTCGGGCGCTATTCGCTCGGCACCAAGAACACGACGCTCCAGCGCAACGCCGACGGCTCGCTGACTCTCTATGCCGGCGCGACCTCGCCCGGGGCGGACAAGGAGAGCAACTGGCTGCCGGCGCCCGATGGGCCGTTCTCGCTCTACATCCGGGCCTACTGGGGCAAGGAGGCAATCCTCGACGGCACATGGCAGCCGCCGAAGATCGAGGTGGTGCAGTGAGTGAGGCGAGGAGGATGATCCGAGCCTCACTGCTCGCGGCCTCCGTCGGCGTGCTCGCGCTCGTGCCGGCCCTGCCGATGGCGCAGGAACGGGCGCCGATGACCCCGCTGATGGAGCAGATTAACGGCGGCAAGTGGCTCGACCCGGCCGAGGCTGCGTCGCTGCGCGACGAGCTCTTCTACCAGCGCGCCATCGACGCCTACTTCCGCACGCTGCCGGCGCTCAACGTCATCGGCATGCGCGATGGTTCGGAGGCGAAGTTCGGGGCCGGCTACAACGTGCTGCCGATCTGGAAGGACCGGATGGACTGCCGGGCCTGGGTGCCGACGCCGAACGCCGATGTCATCTACTCGATGAGCTATCTCGACCTGAAGGAGACCGGACCGCTGGTGGTGGCGGCGCCGCCAAACGTCATCGGCATGTTTACCGACTTCTTCCAGCGCACCATCACCGACGTCGGCGCGATCGGGCCCGACCGAGCGCGCGGCGGGCTCTACCTCCTCTTGCCGCCGCACTACGACGGCGAGGTGCCGCAGGGCTACTTCACCCTCACCTCGCCGACCTACAACGTCTTCCTATTCTTACGCACCGTCATGCCGAAGGGCGACGGCGGGCCGGACCCGGCGCCTGCGGTAGCGCTTGCCGAGCAAACGCGGGTCTATCCGCTCTGGGAGATGGAGAAGGACGTCGCGCCTATGGAGTTCCCGAACGGGTCAGGGCAGGACGTCAACATGATGTACCCCATAGACGCGAATTGCGCCACTTCCGCCGGTACGTCGAGGGCTTGGATCGAGGGTGCGAGATGATCCGGGAACTCGAGCTGCTCGCACGACGCGTTGGGCGACAGTTCTCGTCCCGGATGCGCAAGGAGATGGTTGTCCAGTCGTCACTGGCGATGGAGAGCCTGGTCGATCGCAGGGGCATGGGAAAAGCGGCCTGGAGCGCCCGAATGGAGCGCGGTGATTGATGATCATGCGAGCGCAATGTTCCGGTGGCCAGCGAAGCGTCGGCGACTGACTATAGGGCGAACTTGAAAGAAGATCAGGATCATATAGCCTGTAATCGATAGCAAAATTGTCACTAGAGGTCAGCTGATGGTATGGAATCCAAGTTTAGAGAACCATGCAGGGCAGTTATTCGAGAATGTGGAACTTGAAACATGCCGCGATGAACACGTTTCCCGTCCGAGAGTTCGCCCACTCGCACAATTTGATCCGAACATCAGGGTAGAGTTCCCAAGGAGACTGAGAGAGATGTTTCCAATGGGAACACGCTTTCTAGCGACTGCAAAAGTCTGTCAGAAAACCGAGGGCAGCAGAGCTAAAGGTCCCCGCTAACGGGCGGGACCGGAAGTCAAGCACTGCCGGCGCGGCCACGCCCTCGCGGCGGCCTGCCTTCGGCGCCCTCCTGAGTGGATCGTATCAGCGTCTCCCGGGCCGAGGCCAGATGCGCCCGGCAGGCGAGCTCGACGATCGAGGCGTTCCGGCCCAGCAGCGCGTCGATGTAGGTCAGGTGCTCCCGGATCGCGGTTTCGTTGCGCTGGCGCTCGTCCCGCTTGTTCCACTGGTAGTGGTAGTGGAAGATCAGCGTGATGATGTCGTAGAAGCTGTCGATGAACCGGTTCGGCGCGGCCGAGTTGATCAGGCGGTGAAACCGGCTGTCCAGATCGGAGAAGTCGTGGTAGCGGCGGTCGACCTCCGCCAGGAGTGCGACATGCTCCGTTCGCATGGCCTCGAGCTGGCTCCAGAACGGTGAGCCCCCCGGCGCCGCTGCGAAGGTGCGGGCCGAGCGCAGTTCGAACATCTCGCGGATCTCGAAGAGCTCGAGCGCGAAGGCAGGCGTGAAGCCCTTGAAGACCCAGCCGGCGTTCGGCCGCTTCTCGATCAGTCCGAAGCGCTGGAAGCGGTTGAGGAACTCGCGGATGCCGGTCGTCGCCACGCCGAACTGGCGGGCCAGCTCCAGCTCGTTGATCACCGTGCCGGGGCGGGCGTCGTCGCGCAGCATCCACTCCATGAAGCGCGCCTCGACCTGAGCCGCCATCGGCACGGTTTCGGCCTTGGGAAACCGCGGAACATCCGGGACGGCGCGCACGACCTTATGCCGACCGCTGCCGGCGACGATTCCGCCCGCGGCCAAGCGCGCGAGGACCTTGCGAACGGTCGTTCGGCTGACCCCCAGACGGGCGCTCATGACGCTCTCGGACGGCAGGCTCTCGCCGACCCCGAGGGCGGCGACGACATCGAGCGCGTCGTTGAAAGCGCGTTTGAACACGGTGTCGGACTTCATGGAATGTCCTCTTGGAGGATCCCCTGGTCTTTTTTAATCGATAAAAAACAGTTTGACGAGCGCCTCCTTCGGTTTTTTAGATATAAGAAGCACAGCTGGGAGAGACGTGCGGGTGAGCGAATGGATGCAGGAGCGAGCCGAGGCCGGCTCCGGCACGGGAGATCGGCGGGCCCGCGGCGCAATACTGGTTGCCTTGGGCCTGAGGCTCCTCGGCGCCGGGCCGCTCCTGATCCTCGCGCTGCTGGTCGTGGGCGTCGCGCTCTGGACCCCGAATTTCCTGAAGCCCGGCAATCTCAGCAACATTGCCGCGCAGACCGCCGTCATCGCCATCGTCGCCATGGGCCAGCAGCTCGTCATCCTGACCCGCGGCATCGACCTCTCGGTGGGCGCCAACCTGGCGCTGGCGACGGTGATCGGCGGGCTCATGTTCCGGGCCGTCGATTCCGGTCCCCTGGTGATCCTGGCCATGCTCGCGACCGGTGCGCTGGTCGGCGCCGTCAACGGCATCGTCTACGTCTACGGCCGGCTGCCGCATCCCTTCATCATCACCCTCGCGACGCTCAGCGTCTGCCGCGGGCTGGCGCTGGCGCTGGCGATCAACCACACGACCATGCGCGGCATGCCGGAGGCGATTACCCGGCTCGGAGACGGCGCGACGCTCGGCCTGCCGAACTCCTTCTTCGTGGTGCTCGCCGTCGCGGCAGCTCTGTTCGTGATGTCACGGGCGATGGTATGGGGGCGCTGGCTCTACGCCGTCGGCGGCGATCCGAACGCGGCGGTGGAGATGGGTATCCCCGTCAAGGGGATGCTGGTGTCGACCTACATCGTCTCCGGGCTCTGCGCCGGAATCGGCGCGGTAGTCCTGGCCGGACGCACCGCCGCCGGCTCGCCGCTCTACGGCAACCTGCTCGAACTGGACACCATCGCCGCGGTGATCATCGGGGGGGCGAGCTTTCTCGGCGGGCGCGGCCATCTCGGCCACGCGCTGGTCGGGGCGCTGATGATCGGCGTGATCCGCAACGCCCTCAACCTGCAGAACGTCGCGGTCTTCTACCAGATGATCGCCATCGGCGTGATCCTGGTGGTCGCGGTCGAGGCCGACGTGCTGCGCAACCACCTCGAGGCGCGGGCGCGCGTCCTTCAGTCCGCGAGGGGCCAGTGAACGCGCCGGTCCTGGAGGTCCGCGGTGCCGAGAAGCACTTCGGCGCGGTGCATGCGCTGAGGAACGTCAGCGTCGAGGTCCGGCGCGGCGAAGTGCTGGCCCTGCTCGGTGACAACGGCGCCGGCAAGTCGACGCTCGTGAAATGCATCAGCGGCGTGCACCCGCTCGACGCGGGCGAGATCCTGCTCGACGGCAAGCCGACATCGATCCATTCGCCGGCCGCGGCCCGTCGCGCCGGCATCGAGACCGTCTATCAGGATCTGGCGCTGTTCGACAATCTGACCCCGGCCCAGAACTTCTACTGCGGCCGCGAGATCGCCGGACCGGGATGGCTCCCGCGGCCGCTGCGGTTCCTGAACGGGCGCGCCATGGAGCGCGAGGCGGCGGCGGTCATCGACCGGCTGAAGGTGCGGCTGCCGAAGTTCGACGCGCCGGTCGCGCGGATGTCCGGCGGGCAGCGCCAGGCGATCGCGGTGGCCCGCGCCACCGTCTTCGTCCGCAAGGTTGTGATCCTCGACGAGCCGACGGCCGCGCTCGGGGTGCGGGAATCGCGCAGGGTTCTCGACCTGATCCGGCAGCTCTGCGCCGAGGGCAATGCCCTCATCCTCATCACCCACAACATCGAACAGGTCATCGAACTGGCGGACCGCGCGGTTGTGCTTCGCCAGGGACGCAAGGTCGGAGAGCTGAAGCCCGATCGGGGGACGCAGCAGCAGCTGGTCTCGCTGATCGTGGGGGCGGATGCGTCGCCGGGCCCGCCGTCCCGAGACGGGACTGCGGATTGAAGCGATCGCGACGGCTACCGCGCGATCCGGATTAGGGGAGGAGTAGAATGCAACTGAAGCGAATTCTGGGCGGGCTGGCCGTACTTGCCGGGATCTCCGGGGCCGCTCAGGCCCAGGAGCCGGTGAAGATCGGCTTCATCACCAAGTTCCCCGTGCCCTTCTTCGCCAGCATGGAGGACGCGGCCAAGGCCTACGCCGAGGCCAACCCAGGGGTGGAGATCATCTTCGGCCAGGGAACCTCGGCCACCGACATCGAGGGGCAGATCGCACTGATCGAGTCGATGGTCACCAATGGTGTGCAGGGCATCGCCGTCACGCCCGTCGACCCGACCGTGGCGCCGGCCCTCGACAAGGCGATCGAACAGGGGGTGAAGGTGGTCCTGATGGACAACAACATCCCCGACTGGGAAGGCCGGACGGCGCTGGCCACCACCGACAACTACAATGCCGGCAAGATCGCGGGCGAGTACCTGAAAACGGTGCTAAAGGACGGCGACACGCTCGGCATTCTCGAAGGCGTCCCCGGGGTGCCGTCGCTCGACGATCGGGTCGATGGGATGCTGGAGGGTCTCGCCGGCGTCGACGTCGAGATCGTCGGCCGGGGTGCCACCAACTGCACCGAGGAGCTCGGGATCAGCGTCGCCGAGGATCTGCTGACCGCGAACCCGGACCTCAAGGCGATCTATTCGGCCTGCGGTCCGCCGGCGGCTGGCGCGGCACGGGCGATCACCAACGCCGGGATCGCCAACGACGACATCATCCTGGTCGGCTTCGACTTCTGCTGCGGCGAGGCCGAGGCCCTGGCCGCGGGAACCGAGGACGCCACGGTGGCGCAGTTCCCGACCAAGATGGCCGAACTCGGCGTCGACGGGCTGGTCAGGGCCATCCGCGGCGAAGAGGTTGAGTCGCTGATCGACTCCGGCGCCGCGCTCGTGACCAAGGACAACATGTCCGAGTTCGAGTAGGACCCGGGATGAGGGCCGGACCAAGATCCGGCCCTCATCGATCTTCTGATGGGGCTCCCCGAATGGATGAGCAAGAGGTGTCGACGTGACGACTGTGGATGCCCTGGTGTGCGTCGAACCCGGCCGCCTGCGGCTCGAGCAGCGGCCCGTCCCGCGTCCCGGCCCCGAAGAGGCCCTGGTCCGCCCGCTGCGGGTGGGCATCTGTGGCACCGATTATCACATCTTCGAGGGCACCCAGCCTTTCCTCGCCTACCCGCGGGTCATGGGCCATGAGCTCGCCGTCGAAATCGTCGAGGCCCCCGCCGGCTCCGACCTCCCTCTGGGCGAGGTCTGCGTCGTCAATCCCTACATCGCCTGCGGTCGCTGCATCGCCTGCCGCAACGGCAAGCCCAATTGCTGTGTGCGGCTCTCCGTGCTCGGCGTCCACCAGGACGGCGGCATGACCGGACTGCTGTCGGTGCCCGTCGGCAACCTCGTGCGCGCGCCGGCAATGACCCCGGATCAGTGTGCGACGGTCGAGTTTCTCGCGATCGGCGCCCACGCGGTGCGACGCGGTGCGGTGACGGCGGGCGACCGCGTCCTCGTTGTCGGAGCCGGGCCGATCGGTCTCGGGACCGCGCTTTTCGCGCGCCTCGCTGGCGCCAACGTCATCCTGTACGACCGCGACGCGGAGCGGGCGCAGGCGGTCGGGTTGATCGCGGGCGCGACCGTCCTGCCGGGCGGGACCGACCCGTCGGAGGCGCAGGGCGAGGGCTTCGACGTGGTCTTCGATGCGACCGGCAGCGCCAGGGCGATGGAGAAGGGCTTCGACTTCGTAGCGCACGGCGGCCGCTACGTGTTTGTCGGCCTCGTGAGCGAGTCGATCACCTTCATGGACCCGGATTTTCACCGGAAGGAGATGACGCTGCTCGCGAGCCGCAACGCCACGTCCCAGGACTTCGAGCGGGTCCTCGCGGCGATCCGCGATGGGAATGTCGCGGTCCAGCGATTGATCACCCACCGTACCCGTCCGGCGGATGCGGCCCGGGACATTTCGCGTTGGGCAAGCAACAAGGCCGGTCTCATCAAGGCTTTGGTCGTATTCGAGTGATTTGTTTCTAATCAGAGATCCTTGTCGAAGGCCTGCCGGCTCTGCGAAATAAAGATCGTGGCGCCGAGTTCTCTACTTCGGTTAGCCGCCGTTAGCGCTGCCAGACCGGCCAGTTCCGCAAAGGAACTTATTTACTTGTGTCAGGCGTAACCTTGCTCCGGACTCTCCTCGTTCGAACGAGATGAAAGGCACCTCGTCTCGGTGTCGATTCCTGCCTGGCGCAGGTTCACCTTGACCGGATCGGGGGCGCGGCGCGGGCACCAGGCAGAGTCAACCTTTCGGTGGTGCCGTTGGGCTCAACGACTATGCGGCCGGTTGCAATCGCCTTGTGGACCGCGCTTTCGCTGCATCCGCGGCGCGCCGCATATGCCCGCCGTGAGACACACTACACGACTCTCGGGTTTTGGGGCGCTCTTGAAGGAATTCGGTGCCACTC
>NZ_DAIUBO010000050.1:0-19964 GCF_036846665.1 Amaricoccus sp.
CAATTCTCAACCCCGGATTCCAGTGACCCCTGGATGAACGAAAGGGGTCACGTCACGACCCTTCGATCCCCCGATGGATTTCGGCGACACGCTTGGGACACATGCCTCCGGGCGATCCGTCAGGCACTCGCCTCGCTCGACCCCTTCATCTTCCGCCGGATGACGCCGAAGAGCGGCAGGAGGATCAGGATGATCGCGATCACCGTGATCGTGCCCGCGATCGGCCGCGTGAAGAAGATCGACGGATCGCCGGAGGACAGGAGCAGCGACTGGCGCAGCGTGGGCTCGGCGATCGGGCCGAGCACGATGGCGAGCACGGCCGGGGCCAGCGGGTAGTCGAACTTGCGCAGGAAGAACGCGCTCAGCCCGAAGATCAGCATCAGCCAGACGTCGTGCATGTCGTTGGTGGCCGCATAGCCGCCGACCACCGAGAGCACGAAGATCATCGGTGCGAGGATGGTGAAGGGCATGCGCAGCATCCAGATGAAGAGCGGGATGAAGCTGAGGTTGATGACGAGCGCGAAGAAGTTCGACACGTAGAACGAGCCGATCAGCCCCCAGACGAATTCGGGCTGGTCGGTGAAGAGCCGCGGGCCGGGGGTCAGGCCCCAGATCACCATGCCGCCGAGCAGGATCGCCGTGGTGGGCGAGCCGGGAATGCCCAGGGTCAGCATGGGCAGCATCGAGCCGGTGGAGGCGGAATTGTTGGCCGCTTCCGGCGCCGCGACGCCGTCGGGGTTGCCCCTTCCGTAGGAATCCGGGTCGCGGCCGGTCATCTTGGCCACGCCATAGGCCATCAGCGACCCGGGCGTCGCGCCGGCGGCGGGAAGGATGCCGACGAAGAAGCCGAGGCCCGAGCCGATCGACATGCCCTTCCAGGCCTTGGCGAAGCATTCCCGCGTGTCCGCGACGATGCCGGCGAAGGTCATCCGCGCCTCGGTGCTGGTGATCTTTCCGCGCGTGGTGTCGAGCGTCCAGAGCATCTCGCCGATGCCGTAGACGCCGATGGCGAGCACCAGGAAGTTGATCCCGTGCAGGAAGCCGGAGATGCCGAAGAAGACCAGCCGCGGCGCGCCGGAGATCTGGTCGAAGCCGACCGAGGCGAAGACCAGGCCGAGGCAGATCGACAGCACGGTCTTGGGGATGTCGTCGCCGCCGAGGCCGACGAAGGTGGCGAAGGCGAGCAGCATCAGCGCGAAGATCTCCGGCGGCCCGAAGCTGAGCGCGACATGCGCGAGCGGCGGCGCGAAGGCGGTGAAGAGGATGATGGAGACCGTCCCGCCGACGAAGGAGGCGATCGCGGCGGTCACCAGCGCGAGGCTGGCGCGGCCCTTGAGCGCCAGCGGCCGCCCGTCGAAGGTCGTGGCGACCGCCGTAGAGGCGCCCGGGATGCCGAGGGTGATCGAGCTGATCGCGCCGCCGTACATCGCCCCGTAATAGATCGCCGCGAGGAAGATGATCGCCGAGGCCGGCGGCACCAGGAAGGTGATCGGCAAAAGGATCGCCACGCCGTTCACCGAACCGAGCCCGGGCATCGCGCCGATGAAGAGGCCCAGCGTCACGCCGACCACGATCAGCGCGATGTTCATCGGCTGGATCGCGAGAAACAGGCCGTGGCTGAGAAGTTCCAGAATTTCCATGGTTCAGGACTCCACTCTCGGGTCCGCGGACCGACCGCTGCTCGGGGTCAGTAGATGATGTCGTAGAGCACGTTGAAGACCGGGTCGGTGAAGCTCATCCCCTTGGGCAGGGTGATCCGCATCAGCGCCTCGAAGAAGAAGAAGAACACGATCGGCGTCGCGATCGAGATGGTCAGTGCCAGCCAGAGCGCGTGGCGTCCGAGGAACCAGAGGTAGTAGAACAGGAACAGCGCCATGGCGCCGTAGATCGAGATGACGTCGATCAGCGCCACGAAGACGAAGATGCCGCCGCCGACCTGCAGCAGCATCCTGCGGCCGTCGGCGTCGAGCACCGGCTCGGTGGAGCGGGAAGGCGGAGAGGTCCGCCTTGCCCAGTTGAAGGCGATCACGATCGTGCAGACGAGCATGATGGCCGAGAGCCAGAACGGCCAGGCTCCGCCTCCCGGACCTTTGCCTGCGACATAGCCGATGTTCAGATCGGTACTCTTCCACATCATGTAGATGGACAGGGCGGCCAGGACAGCGGCCGTGACGATTTCGCCAAGTCTCATTCTGGCCTCCCAGAAGTACTTCTGAAAATCGGTTCCGGAGATCTACTCTTCCATGTTGGCGAGCAGTTCCTTGTGTCGCTCGACCTGGAGCTTCCAGTATTCCGCCTGCTCGTCGGGCGCCATCCAGAGCGGCGACAGGCTCTCGGAAGCCATGTAGCCCTGCCATTCCTCGGAATCGTAGATCGTCTTGAAGAGGGTCTGGTAGTATTCGGCCGCCTCCGCGGACTGGCCCGGAGCGCCGACCACGGCGCGCTGGTTGTAGTAGCTGAAGTCCTGGCCCTTCTCCTTGACGGTCGGCACGTCCGGGAAGGCCGGAAGCCGCTCGTCGGAGAAGGCGACCAGCGGCACCACGTCGCCGGCCTCGTAGAAGCCCTTGGCCTCGGCGGGGTTGTTGACGCTGGCCATGATCTGCTGGCCGGCCAGATCCTTCGCGACCGCCCCGCCGCCGTCATAGGGGATGTATTTGATGTCGAGCCCGTAGGCGTCCCTGAGGAAGGTGATGACGAGCGAATCCTCCTGGCCGGTGCCGGTGCCGCCCATGACGTATTCGCCATTGGCCGCCTTCACGGTCTCCAGCCATTGCTCGAAGGTGGTGATGCCGCTGTCCTTGTGGACCCAGAGCACGAAGGGATCGACGCCCATCATCGCCACCGGCGTGAAGGTCGTGATGTCGACGCCGAGATCGGGCTGGCGCAGCGGCGTGGTGAAGAACGAGTTCAGCGTGACCAGGATCGTGTGGTCGGGATCGTTCGTGGTGTTGAGCGCGATCAGCGCCTCGGCGCCCGATCCGCCGCCCTTGTTGTTGGGCACCAGCGGCCGGCTGGTGAGATCATTCTTCTCGGTGACCGATTGCAGGAATCGGGCGATCTGATCCGCGCCGCCGCCGGCGCCGGCCATGATCACGAAGTCGACCGGCTTGGTCGGCTCCCAGGCCGATGCCGGCGTCACCGCCATCACGCCCAGCGCGACGGCGCCGGCCATGCCGGCCAGGATGTTGAAGTGCTTTGCCATTTGGTCCTCCCGTTTGGCTCTCTTGTGCTCGCGAGTTGTCTCTCGCCTTGCCTTCGGCCGTTCGTTCCGCGGCCTGAAACCTTCCGTCTTCCGTTCCCTCGTTCCGCGCCCTTTCAGTGGTTGAAGATGACGGGCGTGGTGGCGGTATCGACCACCGTCTGGGTATTGCCCCCGAAGACGGTCTCGCGCTCGTGGCTGTCGCCATAGGCGCCCATCACCAGCATGTCCGCGCCGGCCGCGGCGCTGGCCTTCAGCAGTTCGCGGCCGGTCTTGCCGCGCGGGTCGAATTTCACGATCGTGGCGGCGATGCCGTGCAGGCGCAGGAAATCGACCAGATCCTCGGCCGAGGTTCCCGGACCGGAATCCGATCCGCTGGACAGGATCGAGACCGCGTCGGCGGTCCGCAGCACGCTGATGCATTGCGACAGCGCCCGCGCCGCCTCCGCGCTGCCGTTCCAGGCGAGCGAGACATGCGCCCCGAGCGTCGCGGGCGGCGTCTCCGCATGCGGGCACATCAAGACCGGCCGCCCCGAGTGGAAGAGTGCTGCCTTGAGCGTATTGTGGCCGAGGTTGCGGTCCCGGTCGGGCTTGGCCACCGCGATCAGATCCGCCAGCCGGCCGCGGCGCTTGATGACGTCCACCTGGCGGCCGGCTTCGGCGAGAAACGCCACCGTCGCCGTCCGGCCGATGTTGTCGCCGGAATGGTCGAGCCTGAGCTTCTCCGCGAGCACCAGCACCTCCTCGCGCATCCCCTCCTCTTCCTGGTCGGCGACCTGGTAGGATTGCCGCACGATCTGATTGCGCAGGAATTCCGGGATATGGACGCCATAGGGCATCAGATCCTCGGGGCGCGGCCGGCAATGCGCCACCGTGACATGGGCATCGTAGCGGTGCGCCAGCACCGCTGCGTGGGCAAGGACGTTGTCGCCCTTGCCGTCGCCTCGAACCGGAACCAGGATCGTGCGGATCACAGGCGGTTTCCTCCTAGAACAGGCCGTCGATGAGGCCGTCCTCGTTGATGCGGATGGTCTCCGCCGAGGGTTTGCGCGGCAGGCCGGGCATGGTCATGATCTCGCCGCAGATCACCACCACGAAGCCCGCCCCCGCCGACAGCCGGACCTCGCGCACCGGCAGCGAATGGCCGCGCGGCGCGCCGCGGCGATTGGGGTCGGTGGTGAAGGAATACTGCGTCTTGGCCATGCAGACCGGCAGGTGGCCGTAGCCGTCCGCTTCCCATTGCTTGAGCTGGTCGCGGATCTTCTTGTCGGCCAGCACCTCGTCGGCGCGGTAGATCCGCTTGGCGATGGTCTCGATCTTCTCGAAGAGGCTCATGTCGTCGGGATAGAGCGGCGCGAACTGCGCCGACCGGCCCTCGACGAGCGAGACGACCTTGCGCGCCAGATCCTCGATGCCGGCCGACCCCTTGGCCCAGTGCCTGCAGAGGACCGCCTCCGAGCCCTGGCTCGCCACGTAATCCTTGATCGCCTGGATCTCGGCCTCGGTGTCGGTGACGAAGTGGTTGATCCCCACCACCGCGGGCACGCCGAAGCCCTTCACGTTCTCGATGTGCTGGCCGAGGTTGGCGCAGCCCTTCTTCACCGCCTCGACGTTCTCGGTGCCGAGATCCTCCTTCTTGACGCCGCCGTTCATCTTCATCGCCCGCACCGTGGCGACGATCACCACCGCCTCGGGCTTCAGCCCCGCCTTGCGGCACTTGATGTCGAAGAACTTCTCCGCGCCGAGATCGGCGCCGAAGCCGGCCTCGGTCACGACGTAGTCGGCGAGCTTCAGCGCCGTGGTGGTGGCGACCACCGAGTTGCAGCCATGGGCGATGTTGGCGAAGGGGCCGCCGTGCACGAAGGCCGGATTGTTCTCGAGCGTCTGCACCAGGTTCGGCTGCATCGCCTGGGCGAGCAGCACCGTCATGGCGCCGTCGGCCTTGAGGTCGCGGGCGTAGACCGGCGTGCGGTCGCGGCGATAGGCGACGATGATGTCGCCGAGGCGCTTCTCCAGATCCTTGAGATCCCGCGCGAGGCAGAGGATCGCCATGACCTCGGAGGCCACGGTGATGTCGAAGCCGGTCTCGCGCGGGAAGCCGTTGGCCACGCCCCCGAGGTTGCAGACGATCTGGCGCAGGGCGCGATCGTTCATGTCCATCACGCGGCGGTAGGGGATGCGGCGGATGTCAATGTCGAGCTCGTTGCCCCAGTAGATGTGGTTGTCGAGCATCGCGGCGAGCAGGTTGTGGGCCGAGGTGATCGCGTGGAAGTCGCCGGTGAAATGGAGGTTCATGTCCTCCATGGGCACCACCTGGGACATGCCGCCGCCCGCCGCGCCGCCCTTCATGCCGAAGTTCGGCCCGAGCGAGGCCTCGCGGATGCAGATCGCGGCCTTCTTGCCGATGGCATTCAGCCCGTCGCCGAGGCCGACCGTGGTCGTGGTCTTGCCCTCGCCGGCCGGGGTCGGGTTGATCGCCGTCACCAGCACCAGATGCCCGTCCGGCCGATCCGCCAGCGACTTGATGAATTCTTCCGAGACCTTGGCCTTGTCGTGGCCGAAGGGCAGGAGATGCTCGTTCGGGATGTCGAGCCTGGCACCGATCTCCTGGATCGGCTTCTTCCTGGCCTTGCGGGCGATCTCGATGTCGGACATTCTTATGCTTCCTTGTGGTAAATCTGTAGTCAGTTGCCGAGGCTCTGGTTCGGTTCGAGCTGCACCAAGGCCGCCCATTCGGTTGCGCTCATCTTCGCCCCGCCCGGGGGGCGGACTCGCTTCATCAGGATGCGGCCGCCGACACATTGCACGGCGACGCCGTCCTCCGAGATCCCCATCACCCGTGCCGAGATGCCGTCCCCCGGCACGCGGGCGCAGTCGAAGACGTCGATCTCCGCATCGCCGAGCGTGGTCCAGGCGCCGGGCGCCGGATTGGCGCCGCGGATCAGGTCGTAGACCTGCTTGACGGGCTTGTTCCAGTCGATCCGGGTGTGCCGGCGGGTGCAGCGGCGCTCGTAGGTGGCGCGGGCCTCGTCCTGTTCCCGGTGCGGGGGGCTGCCGGAGCGGTAGAGGTCGACCACCCTCAGCACAGAATCGACCGCCGAGGGGTAGATCTTCTTGAAATAGAGGTCGATCACCGTGTCGTCGGGCGCGATCTCGCATTCCCAGTCGAGCAGGACGTCGCCCTCGTCGAGCCCGTCGGAAGGATAGAACCAGCAATAGCCCGATTTCGTGCTGCCCATGATTATCGGCCAGTTCACCGCCGACGGGCCGCGATGCAGCGGCAGGAGCGAGGGATGGAAGCAGATCGAGCCCTGGCTGGGCGCGTCGCGCGCCGCCTCCGGCACGAAGACATTGACGAAGGCCATGATCATCAGGTCGGCCTCGAAGGCCGCGAGCTCGTCGATCGTCGCCTGCTCCTTGAAATGGGTCGGCTGCAGCACCGGCAGCCCCTTCCCGAGCGCGAAATCCTTGATCGGATCGGCCGGCCGGCCTTCCCGGTCGGGCTCGCAATAGACGGCGACCACCTCGTCGGTGCCGGCTTCCAGGAGCCTCGCCAGCACATCCTTGCCGAACGCCTGCTGCCCCATCACGATCAAACGCATCCGCTTTCCCCTTCTTGCGATCGCCCGGTCTCGCGCCGGGCCGCCGCTCCCCCGCCCCTAATCCGCCCCGACCGTCTTCGGCTCGCCCACCGCCCCGGAGCGGTACACCCGGTCCACCTCCTCGGGCGAATAGCCGAGCACCTCCGCGAGGATCTGCGCCGTGTGTTCGCCCAGCAGCGGCGAGCGCGTCACGTCCACGGGGCTGTCGGACATCTTGATCGGGCAGCCGACGCTGAGATACGGGCCGCGCTCGGGATGCTCGACCTCGACGATGGTGCCGGTGGCGCGAAGCCCCTCGTCCTCGGCGATCTCCTTCATGCTCAGGATCGGGCCGACGGGGATGTCGAGGGGATTGCAGATGTCCATGACCTCGAACTTGGTCTTGGTCATCGTCCAGTCCTCGATCGCGCCGAAGATCTGGTTCAGCCGCGGCAGGCGCGCCTTGAGGGTGGCGAAATCGGGGTCGGTCTTCCACTCGGGCTTGCCGATCACGTCGCAGACCTTCTCCCAGACCGCGGCCTGGGTGATGAAATAGGTATAGGCGTTCGGGTCGGTCTCCCAGCCCTTGCAGCGCAGGATCCGCCCCGGCTGGCCGCCGCCGGAATCGTTGCCGGCGCGCGGGGTCGCCTCGCCGAAGGGGATGCCCTCGCCGAACTGCGAATATTCGGTGAGCGGTCCGGCCTCCAGGCGCTGCTGGTCGCGCAGCTTGACCCGGCAGAGGTTGATCACCCCGTCCTGCATGGGGGCCAGCACCTTCTGGCCGCGCCCGGAGCGCTCGCGCTGGTAGAGCGCTGCGACGATGCCGAGCGCCAGATGCAGCCCGGTGCCGGAATCGCCGATCTGCGCCCCGGTGACGAGCGGCGGGCCGTCGAGAAATCCGGTGGTCGAGGCCGAGCCGCCGGCGCATTGCGCCACGTTCTCATAGACCTTGCAATCCTGGTACTTGCCCGGGCCGAAGCCCTTGACCGAGGCGACGATGATGCGCGGATTGATCTTCTGGATCGTCTCCCAGGAGAAGCCCATGCGGTCGAGCGCGCCGGGCGCGAAATTCTCCACCAGCACGTCGCAGGTCTCGATCAGCCGGGTGAGCACCTCTTTGCCGGTCTCGTTCTTGGAGTTGATCTCGATCGAGCGCTTGTTGTGGTTGAGCATGGTGAAATAGAGGCTGTCGGCCCCGGGCTTGTCGACGAGCTGCTTTCGGGTCGCGTCGCCGACGCCCGGCCGCTCGACCTTGAACACGTCGGCGCCGAGCCAGGCCAGCAGCTGCGTGCAGGTCGGGCCCGACTGCACATGGGTGAAATCGAGAACCTTGATGCCGTCCAGAGCTTTCATGTCGTGCTCCCTTCGATGCTTGATGGAATGAAGCAGGTGCCAATCATTTCCTGGAAACGACGCTCTGCGGGTTGAGATTGCCGATGCGGCCGCTCTCGGTGCCGGCGGCGGGATCGATCACGGCGTTGATCAGGGTCGGCCGGCCGGAATCCATCGCCTCGTTCACGGCGCGGCGAAGCTCGTCGGGCGAGGTGGCGTTGACGCCGACGCCGCCGAAGGCCTCCATCATCCGGTCGTAGCGCGCGCCCGGGACGAAGACCGTGGTCGCCGCATCGGGGCCGCCCGAGGGATTGACGTCGGTGCCGCGGTAGATGCCGCCGTTGTTGAACACCACGACGCAGACCGGCAGGCGGTAGCGGCAGATCGTCTCGACCTCCATGCCCGAGAAGCCGAAGGCGCTGTCGCCTTCGACCGCCAGCACCGGCTGGCCGGTCTCGATCGCGGCGGCGATGGCGGTGCCCATGCCGACGCCCATCACCCCCCAGGTGCCGACGTCGAGGCGCTTCCGGGGCCGGTACATGTCGATGATCGAGCGGGCGAAATCGAGCGTGTTGGCGCCTTCGTTGACGAGAATCGCCTCGGGCCGTTCCTTGATGATCGTGCGCAGCGCGCCCAGCGCCCCGTGGAAGTCCATCGGCACGTTGTTGTTCTGGAGCCGCGGCGCCATCCTGGCGACATTGGCCTCGCATTTCGCGCGGATCGCCTCGGTCCATTCCGCCGGCGGCCTGGCCCAGCCATCGCCCATCGCGTCGAGCAGCGCCGAGAGGCAGGAGGCGATGTCCCCGACCAGCGGGCCGGCGACGGGCAGGTTGCTATCCATCTCCTTCGGGTCGATGTCGATCTGGACGAAGGTCTTCGAGCCGGGCGCGCCCCATTGCTTGCCCTTGCCGTGCGACAGCAGCCAGTTCAGCCTGGCGCCGATCAGCATCACGGTGTCCGCTTCCTTCAGGGCCAGCGACCGCGCCGCGCCGGCGTATTGCGGATGCGTGTCCGGCAGGAGGCCCTTGGCCATGCTCATCGCGATATAGGGGATACCGGTCTTCTCGACGAAGCCGCGCACCAGATCGTCGGCCTGGGCATAGGCCGCGCCCTTGCCGAGGATGATCAGGGGCTTCCTGGCCTTGCCGAGGATGTCGAGCGCCCGCTGGACCGCCGCGGGTGCGGGGAATTGCGCCGGCGCCGGATCGACCACCTCGACGAGCGAGGCGGCGCCCTCGGCGGCATCGATCGCCTGGCCGAGCAGCTTGGCGGGGAGGTCCAGATAGACGCCGCCCGGACGGCCGGAGAGCGCGGCGCGGATCGCCCGCGCCACGGCGATTCCGATGTCCTCGGCGTGCAGCACCCGGTACGCGGCCTTGCAGAGCGGCCTGGCGACGGCGAGCTGGTCCAGCTCCTCGTAGTCGCCCTGCTGGAGATCGACGACCTCACGCTCGGACGAGCCGCTGATCAGGATCATCGGCCAGCAGTTCGTCGTCGCATGGGCGAGCGCGGTCAGCCCGTTCAGGAAACCCGGCGCGGAGACCGTGAGGCAGACCCCGGGCCGCCTGGTGAGGTAGCCCGCGATGGCGGCGGCATTCCCGGCGTTCTGCTCGTGCCGGAAAGAGATGACCCGCATCCCCTCCGCCTGCGCCATGCGGCCCAGGTCGGTGATCGGGATCCCCGGCACGCCGTAGATCGTGGTGATGCCGTTGAGCTTCAGCGCATCGATCACCAGGTGGAATCCGTCGGTCAGCTGGCCGGCCTCCGGTGCGGTTTCTTCGGTCGAGGGTGCGGTGCCGAACGGCGCCATGTCAGTTCTCCTTGCTGCGGCCCGGGCGATTGCCGGCGTGCGCCGGACGATCCGCTCCGGCCGCCGTGGCCCTTTGCTCTCGTGTTCCGTGCACCGAGGCCGCCATTCAGAGGGAGTCCGCCGTCGACTGGTTGATGCCCTCGAAGCGGGTCCAGGTGCGCCGGACATGATCGTGTAGCCGCATAGTGTGCTCGCGGACCAGACGCGACGCGCGGTCGGCGTCGCGTCGCTCCAGGGCTTCGATGATTTCCATGTGATCGACCACCGAGCGGCTGGCGCGATTGCCCTCGCCCATCGCCCGCCGCCGGACCGCATGCATATGCGCAAAGAGCGTATCGGCCGTGGTCTTGAGCAGCTTGCAGCCCGAGAGTTCGAGAATCCGCTGGTGAAACCGGATGTTGGCGTCGGAATATTCCTCGAGCTCCGCCCGTTCGGCATCGGCGCTGTGCTTGACCGCGAACCTTCGGAGCTGCCGGAAATCCGCGTCGCTCGCCGCCTGGGTCGCCATCCGCGCCGCCATGCTCTCCAGCGCCGCCCAGGTCACCACCATCTCGAGAATCTCGTCGCGGGACTTGCGCTGGACGAAGACGCCCTTGCGCGGGAGAATCACGACGAGGCCCTCCTGCGCCAGCCGGGCCAGCGCCTCGCGAATCGGCGTGCGGGAGACCGCGAGCTGCTCGGCGAGCTTCCTCTCGTCCAGCCGGAGGTCGACGCCCGGCTGATAGATGTTCATCTTCAGGATGGCTTCGCGCAGGACCCCATAGATGTGGTCCTTCAGAGAGAAATTCTCCGAGATCGGACTGAGCGCATCCGTCAAGGACATCGGGCTTCCCCTCCCCACCGCCCGCAGGATGGCGGACGGGTCGGCATCTGGTGTGCCGTAATCTGGCATACCATAAACCCGAAACGGCCCCGGTCAACCGGATTCTTCGGCGATGCGCGTTCCGGCCGGTTGACCTGAGTGGCCGTCCGGGTGCACCGATACCGCATTCGTCCGTGCCGATAACCGTGCGGCACCGCTGCGGGAAAGGAGAGGCGCCCCTTGCTGATCAGAGCCAAGGATTCGGTCCTCGTCGTCATCGACGTCCAGGAGCGGCTGGTTCCCGCCGTGCAGGCGCCGGCGCGGACCCTGCGCAATACGCAGACCCTGCTCGCGGCCGCCAGGGAATGCTCGGTCCCGGTCATCCTGACCGAGCAATATCCCGAGGGCCTGGGATCCACCGTGCCCGAGATCGCCGCAGCCGCAGCCGGCGCGGCGATCATCCCCAAGATGCATTTCTCCTGCATGGAGGAGGAGGGCTTTGCCGAAGCCTTCCGGGCGCTCGGGCGCAAGCAGGCGGTGCTGGGCGGCATGGAGGCGCATATCTGCGTGGTGCAGACCGCCGCCAGCCTGCTCGAGGAAGGCTACGACGTCTTCGTGGTGTCGGATGCGACCGCCTCCCGCACATTGGAGAGCGAACGGGCCTGTCTCGCCCGCATGACCGCCTCGGGCGCCCATGTTGTGACGACGGAGATGGTCGTGTTCGAATGGCTGGGAAAGGCGGGAACGCCGGCCTTCAAGCGGCTTCTGCCCGCCATCCGGTAATCGCCGGACCGCGGGCGGGCGCGGCGCAGATGGGACAGGGCAGAGAGGAGGGAGATTCGGGAATGGGCAGCAGGTTATTCGATCTCCAAGGGCGCAGGGCGCTCGTCACCGGCTCCTCCCGCGGGCTCGGGCGGGCCATGGCCGAGGGGCTGGCCGAGGCCGGCGCGCGGGTCGTGCTGAACGGGGTGAATGCCGCCCGTCTCGCCGAGGCCGGCGAAGCGTTTCGCGCCGCGGGCCACGATGCCGAGGTGGCGGCCTTCGACGTCTGCGACGAGGCCGCCGTCCGCGCCGCCTTCGAGCGCTTCGACGCCGAGGGCCGCGCCATCGACATTCTCGTCAACAACGCCGGCATCCAGTTCCGCAAGCCCTTGGTCGAACTCGGGACCGAGGACTGGCGCCGGGTGATCGACACCAACCTGACCAGCGCCTTCGTGGTCGGGCGGGAAGCGGCGAAGCGGATGATCGCGCGCGGCGCGGGCAAGATCATCAACATCGGCTCGCTGACCAGCGACCTCGCCCGCGCCACGGTCACGCCCTATACGGTGGCGAAGGGCGGCATCAAGATGCTGACCAAGGGCATGGCCGCCGAATGGGGGCCGATGAACATCCAGGCCAATGCGATCGGGCCGGGCTACATGCTGACCGACATGAACGAGGCGCTGGTGAACGACCCGGCCTTCGACGCCTGGGTCAAGGGGCGCACGCCGGCGCGGCGCTGGGGGCGGCCGGAGGAACTGGTCGGGGCGGCGGTCTTTCTCGCCTCCGCCGCATCGGATTACGTCAACGGGCAGATCATCTATGTCGATGGCGGCATGAGCTCGGTGCTCTGAAGGGGAGGCAAGGACATGTATTCGATCGTCGCCCACGGGCCGCGCGACCTGCGGCTGGACGAGGGCGCAACGCCGGAAGCGCCGGGTCCGGGCGAGGTCGCCGTCGCGCTTCGCATCGGCGGGATCTGCGGCTCCGACCTGCATTATTTCAACCACGGCGGCTTCGGCACCGTGCGCCTGCGGGAGCCGATGGTGCTCGGCCACGAGGTCGCCGGGACGATCGCAGCGCTCGGCGAGGGCGTCAGCGGGCTCGCGCTCGGCCAGACGGTGGCGGTCAATCCCTCGCGGCCCTGCGGCGCCTGCGCCAATTGCCGGCGGGGGCGGGCCAACCTCTGCACCGACATGCGCTTCAACGGCAGCGCCATGCGGTTTCCCCATGTCCAGGGCCTGTTCCGCGAAAGCGTCGTCGTGCCGGCCGCCCAGGCGGTGCCGGTCGAGGCGAGCCCCGACCTCGCCGCGCTCTGCGAGCCTTTTGCGGTCTGCCTGCATGCGGCGGCGCGGGCGGGATCGCTGCTCGGCGCCCGGGTGCTCGTCTCCGGCAGCGGCCCGATCGGATGCCTGACCGTGCTCGCGGCGCGGCTGGCGGGCGCCGCGGAGATCGTGGTGACCGACATCGCCGAGCCGCCGCTGGCGGTCGCGCGCGCGCTCGGGGCCACGGCGACGGTCGATGTCGCCGCATCGCCGGACGGGCTCGACGGGCGCGTCTTCGACGCCGCCTTCGAATGCTCCGGCAACGGCCAGGCGCTCCTCGCCGCGCTGAAGGTCCTGCGCGCCGGCGGGCGGCTGGTGCTGGTCGGGCTCGGCGGCGAGGTGACGCTGCCCATCGCCGGCCTGGTGCCGAGCGAGACCGAGATCGTCGGCAGCTTCCGCTTCGACGGGGAATTCGCCATGGCAGCCGACCTGATCTCGCGCGGGCGCGTCGATCCCTCGCCGCTGATCACCCATACCCTGCCGATGCGGCGGGCAGAGGAGGCCTTCGTGCTGGCCTCCGACCGCGCGGCGGCGATGAAGGTCCAGATCGCGCTGGGCGCCTGAGGCCGCCGGGGCGTCCCGCGGGCAGCGGGGCGCCCGCGGCTCAGCGCAGGCGATCGAGCAGGGGCGCGCCGCGGGCGAGGCGGTTCACGTTCTCGGCCATGGCGGCGCGGCGGCGATCGATGGTGCCTTGCGTCCAGCCCGACATGTGCGGGGTCATCACCAGGTTCGGCAATTCGTGGAACGGCAGGGCGGACGGCAGGGGCGCGGGGGTCGCGCCGTCGGGATAGACGTACCAGGTGTCGATGACCGCGCCGGCGATGCGCCCGTCGCGGAGCGCGTCGTAGAGCGCCCGCTCGTCGATCACCGGCCCGCGCCCGACGTTCATGACGATGGCCCGGGAGGGCAGTGCGGCGAGGACCTCGGCACCGATCAGGCCGCGGGTCCCTCCGGTCAGGGGCAGCGTGTTCAGCAGCACATCGAGGCCGGCGGCCATCTCGGCCAGGCGGTCCAGCGGCCAGGCCCGGGCCGGGCTTGCGGCCGCGACCGGCGAGCGGTTGGCCACCTCGACGCGCATCCCGAAGGCCGCGGCGCGGGCGGCGACCGCCCGGCCGATATGGCCGAAGCCGAGGATCCCGAGGGTCTCGCCCCCGATCTCGCCGCGAAGCCCGGCCGGGTTGCCGGCCCAGTGGTGCCAGTCGCCGCGGCGGAGCTGCCGGTCCGCCGCGGCGAGCGGCACGTGTCGCGCCAGCAGCGCCGCGATGACGTATTCGGCGATAGCGGGCTCGTGCCCGTAGACGTTGCAGAGCGCGCAGCCGGCGGGGAGCAGCGCGGTGTCCACGGCATCGGTGCCGGCGCCGGCGACCTGGAAGAGCCGCGCCGAGAGCCGGGGCTGCGCCTCGCTGAGCCGGATGCCGATCACGACCTCGGCCGCGGCATAGGCCTCGGTCTCGCCGGGGGCGTCGAGGCCGTCCGAGAGCAGGGCGATCTCGTGCGGCACATCCAGCAGATCGGCGAAGCCCGGCGCGAAGCTCGCCGCATTGCTCCCGTGGAACACGATCCGCATGGTCACTCCGTCGCTGGGACGCCGCCGGTTCCGAGGCTCCGGAGCGTGATGGCCTTCAGTTTCTCATCCCCTTGGCGGCGGCGCCCCGCTCGTCCTCGATGATCGGGCGGATGTCGTCGGCCAAGCGTCCGAGATGGGTCTCGAGGGCGGCGCGCACGGCGGCGACGTCGCGGACCATGAGCGCTGCGACGATCGCGTCGTGATCGGCGCGGGCGCGGGAGCGGTTGCGCCATTGCCGGGCGGCGAGGTAGCGGGCGCGCCAGAGCCGGGAGAGGAAGGCGTGATGCGTCTCGGCGAGGGAGTCGTTGTGCGACGCATCGGCGATGGCGGTGTGGAAGGCCATGTCCACCTCGAAGAGATCGAGCGAATCGCCCGTCTCGTAGAGATCCGTCATCTGGTCGCTGAGGTCGCGGATCCGGGCGAGATCGTCTTCCGTCGCGCGGCTGCATGCGAGCTCCGCCGAGAGCACCTCGAGGGTCCGCAGGACCAGGAGCTGGTCGGAGAGTTCCTGGAACGTGGGATCCGCGACCCGGGGACTCCGCGACGGCGCGAGGACGATCAGCCCTTCGGTGGCCAGGATGCGGATCGCCTCGCGCATGGGTGTCCGGCTGACCCCCAGCCCTTCGGCATTGTCGCGTTCCTTGACCTTCGCGCCGGGGAGCAGCTCCCCGCGCAGGATGTCGCGTCGAAGCCGAGCGGCGATCTCCGTTGCCAGGTTCGCATCCACCATCGGGGCGGCTCCTCGGGCGCGCGATCGGCGCCCCACCATTTGGTATACCAAAATTGATTGATTGTCGACCCGGGATTCGGTAGCGTCGCGCCGGAAGTGACCTGTCCGCCGCGGCCTCGGCACGCGACGGCCAATGGCCGAAGGGCCGTAAAGGGAGGAAAATAACGATGAAGTTCAACGCCTTGCTCGCCTCATCGGCGGTTCTGGCGCTCACCGCCATGCCGTCGCTGGCCCAGGAAACACACCTGCGGATCCAGACGCATTACGGGCCGGAGACGATCTCGGGCAAGAACGCGGCGCAGTTCGTCGACGACGTCCAGACCATGTCGAACGGCGAGATCACCATCGAGATGTTCTACTCCTCCTCCGTGGTCGCCTCGGTCGAGACCTTCGACGCGGCGGCCAACGGAATCCTCGACTGCGACATGACCGGCGGCGCCTATCAGACCGGCAAGGATCCGGCCTTCCAGTTCGTCGGCGACATCATGGGCGGCTACGACACCCCGTTCCAGCAGCTCGGCTGGCTCTATGCCGGCGGCGGCATGGAGGTCGCGCAGAAGCTCTACAACAAGTACGGCATGGAGCTGATCGGCTGGTGGGTCGTCGGACAGGAAGCGCTGGCCTCGACCAAGCCGATCGGGGGCGTTGCCGACATCCAGGAATGGAAGTTCCGCTCGCCTCCGGGCATGGAGACCAAGATCTTCGAGAAGCTCGGCGCCAAGCCGATCGTGATGGATTTCACCGAGGTCTTCACGGCGCTCGAATCCGGCATCATCGACGGCGCCGATGCCTCGATCCTCGCCAACAACCAGGGCATGGGCCTCTACGACATCGCCCGGAACGCCACCTACCCCGGCTTCCACTCGATGCCCTCGGACCATCTCGCCTGCAACAAGGCGGTCTGGGACGCGATGCCCGAGAACCACCAGCGCATCATCAAGGTCGCGATGGAGAAGCTGGGCCTGGAGCAGGCGCTGACCTCGGCCAAGGCGAACGCCGAGGCGGCGACCGCGCTGAAGGAAGCCGGCGTGAACCTCTGGGACTGGTCGCCGGAGGACCGTGCGGCCTTCCGCGCCGCGGCGATCGAGACCTGGCCCGAATTCGCCACCACGCCGGAGGCGATGGAACTGGTGGAAAGCCACACCGCCTATCTGAAATCGATCGGAATCATCCCCGAGTGATCGCGGTGCCGCCGATCACGGCTTGAGGCAGCGGGCGGGCCGTCGCGGCCCGCCCCTTTCTTGTCCTTCGAAATTCGGACGCACCGAGGGGAGTGGGCTGATGGAGACTCAGAGCCTCTGGCTGGGAGCGCTGCGGCGTCCCATGCGTGTCTTGATGATCGTGCTGGTCGCCGCCCTCGTCCTGGTGTGGCTGTGGCTCGCGATCGGGAGCCTGTTCCTGGGCAGCGGCATCGACATGTCCGCGATCCTCAGGCCCGGCGACAACGTCCTGGTCAAGCTGATGCTCTGGCTGCTGCTCGCCGTGAGCCTCGTCGCCAGCGTCTATCTCTCCGACACCAAAGGCGCGATCGAGGTCGTGCCCACGGGTCCCATCGACATCCTGTCGCTGATCCTCAGCCGGCTCGCGATGATCGCGATCGTCGTCATCGTCGGCGTCATGTTCTACGAGGTCGTCGCGCGCTATCTCTTCGCCAAGCCCACGCTCTGGGCCAACGAGCTGTCGCTCTGGCTCGCCGGCTTCGTCTTCCTGCTCGCCGGGCTCTACTCGATGCAGCAGCGCAGCCATATCCGCATCTACACCATCTACGACATGATGCCGCGCTGGGCGCAGAAGGCCGCCGACACGTTCACCGTCGTGCTGATCTGGGCCTTCTTCATCGCGCTGCTCTGGGGCGGCTACGACGAGGTCCGCGACAAGCTCCTGAGGATGGAGACCTTCGGCACCGCCTGGGATCCGCCCATCCCCTCCACGATCAAGGCCGGCATCGTCCTGATCATCGGGCTGGTCGCGCTGCAGGCGCTGTCGAACCTGATCGCCGACTGGAACAAGGCGGCCGAACTGCACACCGCCGCGGACGAGATCGACGAGCACGAGATCGCAAATCTCAAGAAGGCGCTGGGGGCCGACGACAATGGTTGATATCGGAACCCTCAGCCTGATCCTGCTGATCGCGATGTTCGTGCTGCTCGCGATCGGCATGCCGCTGGGCTTCGCATCGGCCATTCTCGCCGTGGCCACGCTGGTGATGAAGTTCGGCCCGGATCTGCTCTTCGGGGACTTCGGGCGCGGCCCGCTGAACGTGCTCGGCCAGGCGATCTATCGGCAGATGACCAATTACGTGCTCATCTCGATTCCGATGTTCATATTCATGGCCGCATTGCTGGAGCGATCCGGCATCGCGCGGGACATGTATTCCTCGCTCAACCTCTGGCTCAGCCGCACGCGCGGCGGCATCGCGCTGGTCACCTCGATCATGGCGGTGATCATGGCCGCGATGTCGGGGATCATCGGCGGCGAGGTGGTGCTTCTCGGCCTGATCGCCCTGCCGCAGATGCTGCGGCTCGGCTACAACCGGAAGTTCGCCGTCGGCACCATCTGCGCCTCGGGCAGCCTCGGCACCATGATCCCGCCCTCGATCGTCCTGATCTTCTACGGGCTGATCACCGAGACCTCTATCCAGGCCCTCTTCACCGCCGCCTTCCTGCCCGGCCTGATGCTGGCCTCGTTCTATGTCATTTACATCGTGATCCGCTCCAACCTCTACCCGGACCAGGCGCCCCTGCCGGCACCGCGGCCGGAGGACCCCTCCACGGGCGAGAAGAGCCTGCTCTTCCTCGACTTCCTGACGATCATCGTCGCCATAGGCGCCGCGGCGCTGCTGCTGCGGAACCTGTTCATGACGGTGACCGGGCAGAACCGGGTCCTGGAGAACGTCGATCCGATCCCGCTCGGCATGGTCTCGGACCTGCCGTGGATCGCCGGGACCCTGGCGCTTGCGCTGGTGCTTATGCTCTTCGTCTTCGGGCGCAGCCGGACCGCGGAAGCCTGGAGCATCGGCAAGGGTCTCGTCGCGCCGCTGGTCGTGATCGGCGTGGTGCTGGGCTCGATCTACGGCGGCATCACCGGCATCACCGAGGCGGCCGGCATGGGCGTGGTCGCGGTCTTCGTGATCTCGCTCTTGCGGCGCGAAATGACGCTCGAGATCATCTGGGACAGCCTGATCCGGACCCTGAAATCCACCGGCACGATCATCTGGGTGACGATCGGCGCCGCGGCGCTGGCGGCGGCCTATACGCTCGCGGGCGGGCCGACCTATGTCGCCAATGCCATCATCGGCATGGAGCTTCCGGCGATGGGGATCATCTTCGTGATGATGCTGATCTTCCTGGTCATGGGGATGTTCATGGACTGGGTTGGCATCGTGCTCCTGATCATGCCGGTGTTCCTGCCGATCGTGATGAAGCTGCCGCCGGAGCAGATCGGCTGGCTCGGGCATCTCCCGCCCGACAAGGTGGCGATCTGGTTCGGCGTGACCTTCTGCATGAACATGCAGGTCAGCTTCCTCTCGCCCCCCTTCGGCCCGGCGGCCTTCTACCTGAAGTCGGTGGCGCCCGACGACATCTCGCTCACGGACATCTTCGCCGGGTTCATCCCCTTCATCTGCATCCAGCTTCTGGCGCTGGCGGTCCTGCTGATCTACCCGCCCATCGTGACCGTGTTCCTGTAGCCCGGGCGGCAGGTCGGCCCTCCCGGCCGACTTGGGCCTATTCGGCGAGGAATTCCTCGATCAGGCCCGAGCACCGGTCCCAGGCCGGATCGGTTGCGGGAAGGATGTGATTGGTCGTGTCGAGGACCGCGAAGCGCGCCCCGGGGATGCCCGCCGCGAGCTCCTGCCCCTGGTCGAAGGGCACGCCCGCGTCGTGCCGCGAATGGATGACCAGCGTCGGCACCGTCACCTTCCCGAGCAGGTCCCGGATATCGACATCGCCATGGGCTTCGAGGATAGCCGCCGCGTTCTCGGCGGAGGTCGTCTTGCGCTGCAGGTCGGAGAACCAGTGCTGGCTCTCCGCCGGAGCGTCGGGCATGTAGAGGGCGGTGAAGAGCTGCCGCACCGCGGGATTGGTCCCGCCCCAGCCGACGCGGATCATCTCGATCGCGGCGTGCCGCAGCACGGAGCCGTCCGGATTGTCCCGGCGCTTCCAGCCGCGGGCATAGCCGCCGAGCAGCACGAGCCGGGTGACCCTTTCGGGATGCCGCACCGCGTAATGGATGGCCTTCGCGCAACCCTGGGACAGCCCCATCATCGCGAAGCGCTTGAATCCGGCGTGATCCACCACGGTTTCGAGATCCTCGATCTGGCGCTCGATACTGAAGTCGGTCACGTCCCATGCGGAGAGCCCCATGCCCCTGCCGTCGTAGCGCAGCAGGGTGTGCCGGCGCGCCAGCGCCCCGAACATGTGACGCCAGACCGGGCTTTCCCAATCGAAATCCAGGTGATGGAGCCAGTTCGCCGCCTTCACGAGCGGGGGGCCGGAGCCTGCCGTGGCATAGGCGATACGGGTGCCGTCGGGGCTGCGGCAATAGCGGATCTCCTGCCGGAGCGGGGCATCGGCGCCGGGTGCGCCGCCCGCCCGCGGGGCCTCCGAGGCGGTTTCCACGAGCGCGCCGACGAAGCGGAAGCCGCGCCCGTGCACGGTCCGAAGGTAGCGCTGTTCGTGGCCGTCGTCGCCGAGCGCCCGCCGCGCCGCGCTGACGGCGCTCGAGATGGCCGCGTCGGAGATGATGCGGCCCTGCCAGACCGCCTCGACCAATTCGTCCTTCGAGACCACGCGGTCCCGTGCGCCGATCAGGTGCAGGATGAGGTCGAGAACCTTCGGCTCGATCCGGACAGGCGTGCC
>NZ_DAIUBO010000051.1:0-19910 GCF_036846665.1 Amaricoccus sp.
GCGCCCGCCGATCCCGCCGCCGATCCCGCCACCGGTCGCATCGCCGCCATCGCCGTCGTTGCCGGCGTTCCCGTTGCCGTTGCCGTCGTTCCCCTCGCCCTTGCCGCCGTTGCCGTCGTTGCCGTCGCCGCCGTCTCCGCCACCGCCATGGCCGTCGCCGCCGGTGTTCCCGCTGCCGTCGCCCTTGCCGCCATGGCCGTTGTCGCCGTCGCCCTCGCCTCGACCACCATGATCGTGATCGTCGTCGCGATCGTGATCGTGATCGTGATCGTCGTCGTGATCATGATCATGATCGTCGTCATGGTCGTCGGCGCCCCGGGCATGCGCCGCGGCGAGGTCGACACGCCAGCCGTCCGGGCCTTCGGGATTTCGCGGAGCGCCGAACGACAGGACCGCAAGACAGGCGGCGAATGCCAGCACAATACGACTCATGAGACCACCTCTCCTCCCGGCGGCATCATGCAATCCGGCCGCCACAGGATGCAAGTTGCTGAAGCCCGCCGATTTTCGTAGCATGCGGCCGGTCGGGCCCGGTGGATTGCCGGGCTCCGACGTCGAGGGGGGACACGGGGCTGGACAGCAGGTTCCAGAGCGAGCTGGTCGATCTCGTGCCGCGGCTGCGGCGCTTCGCCTATGCGCTGACGGGCTCGGGCGACGCCGGCGACGACCTGGTGCAGACCGCCTGCGAGCGCGCGCTGCGCCACGCCGACCAGTTCCGTCCCGGCACGCGCATGGACAGCTGGATGTTCCGCATCATGCAGAATCTCTGGCTCGACGACCGCCGCCGCCAGAAGGTGCGCGGCACCCGCGTCGATCCCGAGCGCACCGAGCTCTCCGACGACGGCCAGAGCGCGCGGCGGCTCGACGACCGGCTGACCCTCGCCCGGATCCGGGATGCCGTCGACCGGCTGCCGGACGACCAGCGGGCGGTGCTCGTCCTCGTCGCCATCGAGGGGCTGAACTACCGCGAGACCGCCGAGGTGCTGGACCTGCCGATGGGCACCGTCATGAGCCGCCTCTCGCGCGCCCGCAGCCGGCTGCTCGACATCATGGACACGCCGCCGGAGGAGGCTCGGGCATGGGCGCGCTGAGCGGGCCCGAGCGGCTCGCCGCCTATGTCGACGGCGCGCTGGAGCCGGAAGACGCGGCGCGGGTGGTGATGCTTCTCGCGGACAGCGCGGAGGACCGCCGGCAGGTCGATGCGCTCAACGAGCTGAACCGGCTGCTGGCGGCGGCCTATGCCGCACCGCTCGCGGAGCCGGTTCCCGAGCGCATCCGCCGGGTGCTGGCGCCTACGCCGCCCCCGAGCGGCGCCCGCCTGCCCGAATCGCTCCGCGGCTGGCTGGCGCCGGCGGGATTGCTCGCGGCGGCGGCGGGGCTCGCGCTCGTGATCGGGGTGTCGATCGGCACCTGGACCTCGGGCCCTGGGCAAAGCGAGGTCGGGCCGGTCGCCGGCGATCTTCACGCGGTGCTCGAAGAGGTGCCCAGCGGGGACAGCGTGGCGCTGGAGACCGGGCGCGAGATCACCATGATCGCGACCTTCCGCGACGGCGCGGGGCGCTATTGCCGGGAATTCGAGGCGCTCGACGGCGAGTCCGCGCAATTCTCGCGCGGCATCGCCTGCCGCGACGGACCGGCGGCCTGGATCGTGGCGGTCATGGTTTCCGAACCGCTGGAGACCCCGGGCGATGAACTCGGCGGCTACCTGCCCGCGGCCGGCACCACCGATGCCGCCCTGACCGGCGCCCTCGACGCGCTCGGGGCCGGCCCGAGCCTCGGCCCCGCGGCGGAACGGGCGCTGATCGGGTCGGGCTGGGCCGAGTGACGGCCCCTCCGGCCCCGTGTCATCGGGCCGCCACATCGCGCCCGCCGACCGGCAATATCCATTGACGCTCCCGGCCCGAACGGGATAACAGCATTTGCCTACAACCTTAGATTGTTTCGCGCCGCGGCGAAGTCGCTTCTTTACAGAGTCGATCTAGAGAGGGGCGCGGCGGCTGCGTCCCGGGCGCGCTGGCCGGGCGGGCGAAGCGGATCGGGGCCGGAGCGATGACGTCGGGGAAGGGATGAGCGAGAACCGGAAAACGCGCAGACCCGCGGGCCAGCCCGCCGCGGCCTCCTTCGTTCCGCTCGCGCTCGCGGTGGCGGTGATCCTCGTCGTGGGCGTCATCACCGAGATGAAGAGCCGCGACCTCGCCCGCCACATCCAGCGGACCGGGACGGGCATCGTGCTCGAGGATCTGCGCACCGATCTCGAGGAGGCGGTCGGCGACCAGCTCGACGTGCTCGCGCGGCTCGCCGGCACCCTCTCCGCGACCCCGGCCATGTCCGAGGCGCGCTTCATGGAGGTGGCGCGCGCGCTGCAGGGCAAGACCGCGGCGATAGGGGCGCTCGCGGCCTCCTGGGAGGACGGCCGGATCCAGGTCTGGACCCAGGCGGGCGGACTGGCGCCGCGTCTGAGGGAGGTGCTGGAGCACATGTCTTCCGGCGAATCCGGCACCGCCAGCATCCCGCTCGGAGCGGCGCCGGCGCTGGTGATCTGGTCCCCGATCAAGACCGCGACGCCCGAGGGCGGCGAGGAATTCTGCGGCCATGCGGTGGCGGTGATCGACCGGGGCCAGCTCTTCGAGGCCGCGGGGCTCGACGCGCAATCCGGCAAGCTCGACCTCGCGCTCGTCGAAGCCGAGCCGCATGGCGGGGCGCCGGGGCGCGCGCTCCTCTTCGGCGATGCCCAGGTCCTGGGACGCGACCCGGTCACCACCAGCGTCGCGATGCCCGGCGGCGCCTGGACCCTCGCGGCGGTGCCGAGCGGGGGCTGGAGCGTGACCCCCGGCGCGGTCTGGCCGATCCGGCTGCTCACGCTGCTCTCGATCGGCCTCGTCGCCGTTCCCATGCTGCGCACGCGCGCCCTGATCGCCGAGCGCCACGCGCATGTGGCGCAGCTCAAGAGCCGCAAGAACGAGCTGCAGCGCCTGTCCCAGCGGCTCGGGCTGGCGCTCGACGCCTCGCGCGTGGGCGTCTGGGACTTCAACATCGACACCAGCGAGCTCATCTGGGACGCACGGATGGACGAGCTCTACGGCATGCCCGCCGACGGCCGCCCCCGGACCTACGAGGACTGGCGCTCGCGGCTGCACCCCGATGACCTCGCGCGCGCCGAGGCCGAATTCGCCACCTGCATCGGCGGCGACGGCAGGTATCGCTCGGACTTCCGCCTCATCCTGCCCGACGGCGCGATCCGCCATATCCGGGCGACCGCCTCGACCCATCGCGGCAGCGACGGCGATCTCAATCTCATCGGCGTCAACTGGGACGTGACCGCCGACGTGGAGCACCGCGTCGAGATCGAGGCGCGGCGCCGCGAGGCCGAAGCCGCCACCCAGGCCAAGTCGCAGTTCCTCGCCACCATGAGCCACGAGATCCGCACGCCGATGAACGGCGTGATCGGCATGCTCGACCTGCTGCTGCGCTCCGATCTCGACACCCAGCAGCGCGAGCGCACGAGCGTGGCGCGCAAATCGGCCGAGCACCTGCTCTCGCTGCTCAACGACGTGCTCGACCTCTCCAAGCTCGAGGCCGACCGGGTCACGCTGGAGGCCGGCGCGATCAACCCCTCGCAGATCGCCCGCGACGTGGTCATCCTGATGTCGGCGGTGGCCGAGGAACGCGGGCTGAGGCTCTTCATGAGCCTCGACGGCGACGTGCCGGAATGGGTGCGGGGCGATCCGACCCGCCTGCGCCAGATCCTGACCAATCTCGTGGGCAACGCGCTGAAGTTCACCGACGCGGGCAGTGTCGAGCTGCGCCTCGGCTTCGACGCCCGCGGCGGCGGCGCCCTCTCGGTCGCGGTCCGCGACACCGGCATCGGCATTCCCGAATCCACCCGCGCCGAGCTCTTCACCCGCTTCGCGCAGCTCGAATCCGGCAAGCGCGGCGGCACCGGGCTCGGCCTCGCCATCTGCAAGCAGCTCGTGGAGCTGATGGGCGGCGAGATCACGGTCGACAGCGTCGAGGGCCTCGGCAGCACCTTCCGCTTCTGGATCCCCGCGCCGCCCGCCGCCTCGCCCGAAGCCGTCGCCGAGTCGCAGGAGCCGCGGATCGTCCCCCGTCCGCCCGCCGGCCGCCGGACCGCGCGCATCCTCGTCGCCGAGGACAACGCGACCAACCAGAAGGTGCTGCTCGCCTATCTGGAGATGGCCGGGCATGACGCGCATCTGACCCCGAACGGCGCGGGGGCCGTGGCCGCGGCGCAGGCGCGCCACTACGACCTCGTGCTCATGGACATCCAGATGCCGGTGCTCGACGGCATCGAGGCCACCCGCCGGATCCGTGCCCTGGAAGGCACCGCGTCCCGGTTGCCGATCATCGCGCTGACCGCCAATGCCGAGCCCGGCGACCGCGAGCGGTTCCTCGCGGCCGGGATCGACGACTATCTCACCAAGCCGGTTTCGATGACCGCGCTCTTCGAGGCGATCGGCCGCGCGCTCGAGGGCTATTCCGCCTCGACCGGCGCCCAGGCCTCGCCCGGATCGTAGCTCTCGATCGCGCCGGCGACCTCGAGCGTCTCCTCGCCGAGATCGGCCTCGTAGATCACGCCGTTCTCCCCCACCATGAAGCTCATCACGCCGGTCTCGCCATAGGCGGCCGGATAGGCGAGCAACGCATGGCCGGCCAGCATGTGCCCGCCCACCATGTAGTCGAAGGCGCCGCCGGGGGCCTCCGGCCCCTGGCGGGTGAGCACCCGGTAATAATAGCCCAGATAGGGGTCGGCCTCGAGATCCTCCTCGCCCACGCTGTAGCCGTCGGCCGAGGCCCGCGCCATGAAATCGCCCACCGGGCTCTCCGGCGCGCCCGGCTCCGGCGGCCAGTAGAGGCCGTCCCGGGTGCCCGGCGTGCTGAGGATGCCGGCGGCGAAGGTCCTGAGCCCGTCGTCATCCGGATCCGAGGCGCGATAGTCGGCCTGCGCCCGGACATAGCCCCCCATCAGGTCGATCACGTCGAGCTCGTTCTGGCCGATCCGGCGCAGCAGCACCTCCTCGCGCCCGGCCTCGGCGTCGAACCGCCAGCCGGCCTCGGTCCCGACGAGCGGGATCGGGAAGGGCCAGAGCGTGCGGCCGACTTCCAGTGTCGCCGTGGCGCCGTCGACGACGATCCGGCTCATGGCGCGCTGGTTGCCGAGGAACTCGCTCCAGACCTCCCGGTCCTCGGCGTCGTTTCCCGTCAGGATCACGTCCTCGCTCTCCGGCCCGAAGATCGCGACCAGCTCGTCCCGGTCCGCCGCCTCCAGCGTCGCGATCAGGGCCGAAACCGCCGCCTCGGGCGTCTCGAAGATCAGGGCTTCGGCGGCGGCCGCGCGCGGCAGCGCCAACGCCAGCGTCGCGGCCCCGAGCAGCAGCGCCGCGAGATGCGGGCCGCGCCGGGTGCGCCTCAGGGTCGGATGGGTCATGGTCGCAGCGCCTCTCTCGAACATCCGTGTCACCGCCTCTTCCGCTTGGTGTGGCTCTTTCCGCCGCGCCTCGATGCCGCCTTCGCCTTGCCACCGCCGGAGCGCTGATTGAGCGCCGAGTGCTTCTTCGGCGATTTCTTGGCCGCGGGCCTCTTCGCCTGCTTCGCCTTGGCCGCGCCGCCCGGCCGGGCGGCGGCCGTCTTCTTCGCCGCAGGGCGCTTCGGCTTGGCCGCCGGTTTCGGCTTCTTGCCGGCCGCCTGCTTCGCCCTGGAGTTCGCCGGCAGCTTCGATTTCGCCGCGCTCGCGGTCCCCCGGTCGGCCGCCTGCTTGGTCCGCTTCTTGCCCTCCGCCGTCGGCCTGAGCGCCGAGACCTCGGCCGCGGGCTTCTTGCCCGGCGGGCGCTTCGCCTGCGACGCCTTCAGCTTCTCGCGCGCGCCGCTCCTGTCGAGGGAAGCGGCCCCGCCGCCGCGGCCCTTCAGCTTCTCGGCGTCCCGCCTCTGCTTCGGCGTCGCGCTGCCGGGCTCGCGCGCGGCGATCTTGTCCCGGGCCTCCCGCTTGCGCCGCTCGTCGGGCTTCCAGCGCCCGTCGTCGTCGAGCCGGACGCTGTCGCGGTCGATGTCGCCGATCCGCTCGCGGTCGAGGTTCACCCGGTCCCGGTCGATCCGGTTCGTGCGATCGCCGAGATCGACGTTGGTGATGCGGTCGCGGTCGATGTTGACGTCGCCGTCGACGTTGATGCCCGGCCGCGGATAGAAGGCGTCGTTGTCCCAGTCGACGACCGGCGGGCCGCGCCAGTAATCGTCCCAATCGTCGTCGTCGTCGAAGATCTCGCTGAGGATCATCGCGCTGCCGAAGGCGATCGCCCCGGTGGCCAGCGCGTTTCCGGTCGAGAAGCCCGTCCCCTCGGTGACCACCATCGGCGCGGTCCCGACCGGCGCCGGCGCGAAGGCCTGCGCCGGCTCGTAGCTCGGAACGTAGACCACCTCCGGATCGGCCGGCGCGATGCTGACCTGGTCGTCCTCGACCTCCACGAGCTGCGCCTCGTTGCTGGTGAGCGAGCCGTTCGCCATCGCCAGCGTGCGCATGCGCTGCACCGCATCGAGCACGTCGTCGGTCTGGGTCAGCGTCGCCTCGCCGAGCTGCTCGGTCCAGTCGATCTCCGCCGCCATGCGCTGCACCACGGTCGGGAAGCCGGCCGCGAGCACCTGGACGCTCGGATCCCAATCCTCGGCCTCGGCGAGGGCGGCGCGCTCCTTGTCGTCCACCTCGGCATTGTCGCCGATGAACCGGTCGGCCTTGACCAGGTCGAGCGGATAGGTCGAGGCCACGAAGACCTGCGCCAGCAGCGCATCGGGGTAGAGCGCGACCGGGGCGACCAGATCGTCGAGCTCCTCTTCCCCGAGCAGCGGTTCCTCCGCCTCCGCGGCCGCGTCGGCCGCCTCGGCGCCGACGGCTTCCGCCTGCACCGCCTCGTCACCCGTCGCCGCGTCCTGGGCGCGCGCCGTTCCCGGAAAGGCCGCGAGAAGGGCCGCCGCCACGACCCAGCCGGCCGCCTCCATCGAAGCCGAACCCATGGCCCTCTCCCTCGACCGCCGGCGCCGCGCGCCACCAACGGGAAGCATACAGGGCGACGAACCCATTGTCTTCTATGAATTCGTCCCGTGGCTCAGGCGCCGATGCGGCCGCCGAGCTCGTCCTCCACATGCGCCGCGACGATGGCATCGAAGGAGGCATCGGCGGCAAAGCCCAGCGCGATCGCCCGCCTTGCATCGAAGCGCGCCGGCCAGCCGGCGACGATGCGCGCGATCACCGGGTCGGGCGCGCGGCGGATCAGCGCCACCGCCCCGTCCCCCGCCACCCGGCGCAGCGCCTCGATCTGCTCGCCCACCGTCGCGGAGACGCCGGGCATGGTCAGATTGCGCCGCTGCCCGACCCTTTCGAGGTCGAGCGTCATCGCATGGCGCAGGAAGCCCACCGCCGCGCGCGGGCTCGCATGCCAGTGCCGCACGCTCTCCTCGACCGGCAGCACCGCCTCCCTGCCGACGAGCGGCTCGCGCAGGATGCTGGAGAAGAAGCCCGAGGCGGCCTTGTTCGGCGCCCCCGGGCGCACGCAGATCGTGGGCAGCCGGATGCCGATCCCGTCGAAGACCCCGCGCCGGGAATGATCGGAGAGCAAGAGCTCGGCCATCGCCTTCTGGGTGCCGTAGCTCGTCAGCGGCGTCGGGTGGTATTCGTCGGGGATCGTGTCGGGAAAGGGCGCGCCGAAGACCGCGATCGACGAGGTGAAGACCAGGCGCGGCGTGTAGCCGGGCAGCATGCGGACCGCCTCGAAGAGATTGCGGGTCCCGTCGAAATTGATCCGGTAGCCCTTCTCGAAATCCGCCTCGGCCTCGCCCGAGACGATGGCCGCGAGATGGAAGATCACATCCGGCCGCGCCGCGACCGCCGCCGCCACCGCCGCCGCGTCGCCGAGGTCGAGGCGCGCCGTCTCGACCGCGCAGCCTGCCGCCTCCGGCGCCTTCGGCGGCACCACGTCGAGCAGGGTCAGCCGCTCCACCCCGGCCGCGGCATCGCCGGCCAGCGACGCCGCGAGCCTGGCGCCGAGCATTCCCGCCGCGCCGATGATCAGGACATGCATGGGCCCCTCCCCGGTTTCCCGCCACGGCTAGCATGGGCGAGCCTTGCCGGGCAATCGGCCCTCCGCTAGGCAGGGGTGCCAGGGGCGGCCGGGAGGGCGTGATGGAAGGATCGGAGCGGGCGCTCGTCGCCGAATTCGGACCCGGCTCGGTGCTGACCGATCCCGCGGACATGGCGCCCTTCCTCGCCGGCTGGTTCCATACCGGGACCGGCGCCGCACTCGCGGTTCTGCGTCCCCGCGCGACCGAGGAGGTCCGCGCCATGGTGCGCGCCTGCGGCCGGCTCGGGCTCGGCATCGTGCCGCAGGGCGGCAATACCGGCCTGGTCGGCGGCGCCCTGCCCCAGGATCCGAAGCGCCATGTGGCGCTCTGCCTCGGGCGGCTCGACCGCATCCGCGCCATCGAGCCCGACGATTATTCCGCCGTCGTCGAGGCGGGCTGCATCCTGCAGACGGTCAAGGACGCGGTCGCCGGGCACGATCTCTTCCTGCCGCTCTCGATCGGCGCCCAGGGCACCAGCCAGATCGGCGGCGTCGTCTCGACCAATGCCGGGGGCATCAACGTGCTGCGCTACGGCATGATGCGCGAGCAGGTGCTGGGGCTCGAGGTCGTGCTCGCCGACGGCAGCCTCTGGGACGGGCTGCGCACCCTGCGCAAGAACAACACCGGCCCGGACCTCAAGCAGCTCTTCATCGGCGCCGAGGGCACCTTCGGCATCGTGACCGCCGCCGCCCTGCGGCTCGTGCCGCGCCCGGCCACGCGCGCGAGCGCACTCATCGGCCTGCCCGACCTCGAGGCGACGATGCGCACCTTCCACCTGGCGCGGCGCGCCTGCTCGGACCTGCTCTCGGCCTTCGAATTCCTGATGCCGCCCGCCATGGAGATCGCCGTCGCCGCCCAGGCCGACGCGCCGGAGCTGGCGAGCCCGGCGGCGGTCTACGCGCTGATCGAGCTCGCCGCCCCCGGCCCGGTGGACCTCCAGGCGCTGCTCGAGGGCTTTCTCGCCGAGGCCGCCGAGGCGGGCCTCGTCGAGGACGGCATCCTCGCCACGAGCGAGGCGCAGGCGCAGCGGATCTGGGCGCTGCGCGAATCGGTCAACGAGGGCCAGGCGCGCATGGGCCGCTCCCTGGGCAGCGACGTCTCGGTCCGCCTCTCGGCCCTGCCGCGCTTCGTGCGCGAGGCCTGCGCCGAGATCGAGGCGGCCGTGCCGGGCGCCCGCGCCGTCGCCTACGGCCATTTCGGCGACGGCAACGTGCATCTCAATGTCTTCCCCCCGACCGGAGCCGGGGCCGCGCCCGCCGGCGAGGCCCTCGCCCGTGCCAAGGCGGTCCTGAACGCCTGCGTCGACCGTCACGGCGGCAGCATCAGCGCCGAGCACGGCATCGGCCGGCTGAAGCGCGCCGATTTCGATGCGCGCCTGCACGAGCCCGCCCGCACCATGCTGCGCGGGCTGAAATCGACCCTCGATCCGGACGGCAGGATGAACCCCGGCGCCCTGCATGTGTGACCGCCGTGGCGGGCATTCCCCCGCCGGACCCTCCCGCGCCGGAAGCGGGCAATGACGCCGCAGCGCCTCGGCATCCTGCTGGCGCTGCTCGGCATGCTGCTCTTCGCGCTCAACGACACGCTCGGGAAATGGCTCGTGGCGACCTATTCGGTCGGCCAGGTGATCCTGCTGCGCTCGCTCGCGGCGCTCGCGATCCTCGCGCTGATGCTCTGGCGCAACCGCATCCCGCTCCTGCCGGTCCACCGGCCGGGCCTGCAGCTCCTCCGCGTCTCCGCCTCGACCGCCGAACTGGTGTGCTTCTATCTCGCGGTCGCGGTCCTGCCGCTCGCCGACGTGCTGACCTACTGGCTGGCGGCGCCGATCTATGTCGCCGCGCTCTCGCCCTGGGCGCTCGGCGAAAGCGTCGGCCCCTGGCGCTGGGGAGCGATCCTGCTCGGCTTTCTCGGCGTGCTGGTGGCGCTGCGGCCGGGCGGGGGCATCGCGCCGGCGGTGGCGGTCTCGCTGCTCGGCAGCCTCGCCTATGCGACCATGGTGCTCACGGCCCGCGCCCTGCGCGCCACGCCGGACACCGCGCTCGTGTTCTGGCAGACCCTCGGCGCGGCCCTGGCGGGCCTGGTCGTCGCGCCCTTCGCCTGGGTCCCGACGCCGCCGGGGGATCTCGGGCTGCTGGCGCTGCTCGGCATCGTCGCCATGGGCGGGCATCTCGCGATCGCGCGCTCGCTCAAGCTCGCCGATGCCGCGACCATCACCCCGATCCAGTACACGCTGCTCTTCTGGGGCATCCTCTTCGGCTGGATCGTCTTCGACGACATGCCCGACGGCGCCATGCTGGCCGGCGCGGCCATCATCGTGGCCTCGGGCCTCGTGATCTGGTTCCGCGAGACCCGCGCCCGCCGCAGGGCATTGCGGATGTGAGGGGGGGCCAGTCGCGGGAACGTCATCCGGCGACGCCGCCCGCTCTGCCCGCGCCGAGGGCGATCCCCCATGCCACCACCCCGCCGGGGCCGGGCGCCGCACTTGCCAAGCCGCGCCTCACGGCCGAAGATCGGCGCCGTCAAAGCTCGAGGAGGGGATGCGATGATCCGTGCAGTTCTGCTCGCCCTGCTGGCCTTCGCCGCCCCCGCGCTGGCCCAGGACGAAAACGACGTCTTCCGCCTCGGCGACGACATCTATGTCGCCGGCGGCACGCTCAGCCTCGATACCGAGGGCATCGACGACGCCTTCGCGGCCGGGGAGAACATCGACCTGCGGGCGCCGATCACCGGCTCGGCCTGGCTCGCGGGTCGCCGGGTGGCCACCCATGCCGAGGTCGCGGGCATGCTCGTCGCGAGCGGCGCGGACGTGGCCGCCTCGGCGCCGGTCGGCGGCGACGCGATGCTGATGGGCTACGACGTTTCCGTCGCGGCCGCGGTCGGCGGCGACCTGCGCGCGGCCGCCCGCCACCTCAAGCTCGACGCGCCGGTCGGCGGCACGGCGCTCCTCGCCGCCGATACCGTGGAAATCGACGCGGCGATCGCCGGCGACGTGGCGATCACCGCCAATGTGGTCGAATTCGGGCCCGGCGCCAGCATCGGCGGCCGGCTGAAGCTCGCCACCGGCGAGGACGAGCCGGTGGTCCCGGAATCGGTGATCCCGCCCGACCGCATCGAGCGCCACGCGCTGACCGAAGACCTCCAGATCCTGCCCGAGCGCGGCCCCCGCGACTGGATGGCGATCGCCACGGGCGCGGCGATCGGGGCGCTGATCCTGACCATCCTCGTCACCCTGCTCAGCCTGATCGCGCCGGCGGGGGTCGAGCGGCTCGCGCGCATCGCCGCGGACCGGCCCTGGCGCACCTTCGGCATGGGCTTCCTCGCGCTCGCGGTCCTGGTCGGATCGGCCATCCTGCTCGCCCTGACGATCCTCGGCCTGCTCGCCGCGCCGGTCGTCCTGCTGGCGGCCTTCGGCTTCGCCTTCCTCGGCTACCTCATCGGGGTCTGGATGGTCGGGCGCGGGACCTGGGGCTGGATCGGGCTGCTCGAGCCCGACACGCTCGGCGAGCGGTTCCTGACCGCGCTGATCGGCGCGGTGATCGTCGGTCTCGTGGCGCTGGTGCCCTTCCTCGCCTGGTTCGCGGTGCCGGCCCTGACGCTGCTCGGGCTCGGCGCGCTGATCGTGGCCTGGCTGCATCCCGGCTTCGGCCACCCGGAGTGACGGGCGGCGCATGGAGATCCTGCTCGCCTATGTCACCGTCGAGGGCCTGACCCGCCGGGTCGCCGCGCGCATCGCCGAGATCGCGCGGGAGGCGGGGCATCTGGTGCATCTCGTCGACATCGCCGACGAGACCCTGACGCTCGCCGAGGGCACCGGGGCGGTGATCCTCGCCGCGCCGGTCCACGGCGGCGCCTATCCGCAGCGCTTCGAGAGCCTCGTGCGCGACTGGGCCGACCAGCTCACCTATACGCGGAACGCCCTGGTCTCGGTGGAGCCCGCGCTCGGGCGCGGCCGGGACCGCGACGCGGCGGAGGCCTGCGTCGCGCGGCTGAGCGCCGCGACCGGCTGGGTTCCCGCCCATCGGCACCATGTGGCGGAAGCGCCCGGCCCCGCCGATCTCGGCCCCGCCCGGCGCGCCCTCGGCTGGCTCGGCTTCGGCGGCCCCGAACAATCCGCCGACCCGACCGACTGGGCGGCGCTCGAACGCTTCACCCGCGGCTTCCTGGCCGAACTCGTGACGACCTGATCCGGCCCGCGCCCCGGCGTTCCCCGCCGAGGGTCCCGGTGCTAGAAGGAAGCCGCCTCTGCGCGCGGAGACCCGACGATGACGCGATACGCCACCTTTCACGACCTCGAGGGCCGCTCGGTCTTCATCACCGGCGGCGGATCCGGCATCGGCGCCGCGCTCACCGAAGGCTTCCTCGAACAGGGCGCCCGCGTCGCCTTCGTGCAGCGCTCCGACGCCGGCGATTTCGTCGCCGAGGCGAGCGCCCGCCACGGCAACACGCCGCTCTTCCTGCCCTGCGACATCGTCGACATCGCCGCCCTGCGCGCGGCCATGGCCAAGGCGGCCGAGCTGCACGGCCCCGTCACCGTGCTGGTCAACAACGCCGCCAACGACCAGCGCCGCGCCATCGAGGATTACACGGTCGAGGAATGGGACCACGCCCAGGCGATCAACCTGCGCCCGCATTTCTTCACCGCCCAGGCTGCCGCGCCCGGCATGAAGGCCGCCGGCGGCGGCTCGATCATCAATTTCTCCTCCGTCTCCTACTTGATGGGCAATGCCGGCTACCTCGCCTACATGACCGCCAAGGCCGCCATCACCGGGATGACCCGCGGCCTCGCCCGCGAACTCGGCCCCGACCGCATCCGGGCGAATGCGCTGGTGCCCGGCTGGGTGCTGACCAGGCGGCAGCGCGACCTCTGGGCCACGGAAAAGGCGCTCGCCGCGCATCTCGCCCGGCAATGCCTCAAGGAGCATCTCGTCGAGCGGGACATCGTCGAGGCCACGCTCTTCCTCGCCTCCGACGCCTCGCGCATGATGACCGGCCAGGCGATGGTGGTGGACGGCGGCGTCGTGGTCACCGGATGAACGGGGCCGCCTGGATCGCCGTCGACTGGGGCACCTCGAACCTGCGCGCCTGGGCGATCGGCGCCGACGGCGCCGTGCTCGACGTGGCCGCCTCCGACGACGGCATGGCCCGGCTCGGCCCCGGCGATTTCGAGCCCGCGCTCCTGCGGCTGGTCGGACCCTGGCTCGCGGAAGGCAGGGTGACCGAGGCGCTGGCCTGCGGCATGGTCGGCGCGCGCCAGGGCTGGACCGAGGCGCCCTATGCCGCCGTCCCCTGCCCGCCGCTGCATCCCGAGCGCTTCGTGCGCCCGGCGGTCGCCGACCCGCGGCTCCGCCTCCACATCCTGCCGGGGCTCTGCCAGCGCACGCCCTGGGACGTGATGCGCGGCGAGGAGACCCAGATCGCCGGCTTCCTCGCCGGCGAGCCGGATTTCGACGGCGTGCTCTGCCTGCCGGGCACCCACAGCAAATGGGCCCATGTCGGCGCCGGCGAGGTGGTGAGCTTCACCAGCTTCATGACCGGCGAGATCTTCGCCCTGCTCGCAAAGGCCTCGGTGCTGCGCCATTCCGTCGCCGACACCGGCTGGTCGGAGCCCGATTTCATCGAGGCCGTGGACGAGACCCTCTCCCGCCCCGAGCGCCTCGCCGCGCGGCTCTTCGGCCTGCGCGCCGAATCCCTGCTTGCCGATCTCGCCCCAGAGCGCGCCCGCGCCCGGCTCTCGGGCCTGCTGATCGGCGCCGAGCTCGCCGCCACGCGCCCCTACTGGCTGGGGCGCGACGTGGTCCTGATCGGCGCCGCCGGCCTCGCGGAGGCCTATCGCGCCGCGCTGGCGCATTGCGGGCTCGCGGCCCGGCAGGTCGCCGTCGCCGGCCTCACCCTCGCCGGGCTCGCCGCCGCGCATTCCGCCCTCGCCTCGACACGGAGCACCCCATGAGCCGCCGCCTGATCGCCATCCTCCGCGGCATCGATCCCGCCCGGGCCATCGAGACCGCCACCGCGATCGTCGAGGCCGGGATCGGCTGGATCGAGGTCCCGCTCAACTCGCCCGACCCCTTGCGCAGCATCGCCGCCATGCAGGCCGCGCTGGGGGATCGCGCGCGCATCGGCGCCGGCACCGTGCTCGCCCCCGAGGAGGTACGCCGGGTCGCCGATACCGGCGCGAGCTTCATCGTCTCTCCGAACTGCAATGCCCAGGTCATCGCGCGCACGAAGGAACTCGGCCTCGGCTCCTATCCCGGCGTCTTCACGCCCAGCGAATGCTTCGCCGCGCTCGATGCCGGCGCCGATGCGCTCAAGCTCTTTCCCGCCGGCATGGCCGGGCTCGAAGGGCTGAAGGCGATCCGCGCCGTCCTGCCCCGCGACACGCTGGTCTATGCCGTGGGCGGCGCGGCGCCCGCGAGTTTCGCCGACTGGAAGGCCGCGGGCGCCGACGGCTTCGGCCTCGGCTCCGCGCTCTTCCAGCCGGACTGGCCGCTGACACGCATCGCCCAGGCCACGGCGGCCGGCGTTGCCGCCTATGACGCCGCCTGGGGCACGCCGACCGCCTGACCCGCCATCACCTCGGCCTGCACCACCGTCCCGGGCACACCGCACGACAAAGGCCCGCCCTCCTGCCGGGGAACCCTGCCCGCGCTGACGCACGGGCGGGACGGCGAAGGCCTCGCGTTCGAGAGAGCGTATCGCGCATCGTGAAGACCAGGTTTACGCGAAACGCGTTCCCGCATGATATCAACCACATAGCCGGATGTGCGCGCGCGCACGAAGCCGGCTCTAGCCGAAGGCGTCCGGCTCCGAAGCCTTGCGCCGGGCGACATAGTCGTCGAGCCCCTCGGCGATGCCCGGGTCGATCGGCGGCGCCACGTATTCGGCGAGCATCTTCGCCACCCTCGCATTGGCGAGCTGCATCGAATCCTGGGCGCCGGCTTCGGCCCAGGTCTCGAAGGGCCGGTAGTCGAGCAGGTCCGAGCGCCAGAAGGCGGTCTTGAAATTCGCCTGCGTATGCTGGCAGCCGAGGTAATGGCCCCCCGGCCCCACCTCCCGGATCGCCTCCATGGCCTGGCCGTTCTCGCTGAGGTCGATGCCTTCGGCGATGGCATGCAGCACGCCGAGCTGATCGGCATCGAGCACGAATTTCTCGAAGGACGATACCAGCCCGCCCTCGAGCCAGCCGCAGGAATGCAGCATGAAGTTGACCCCGCCGAGCAGCGCGGCGTTGAGCGTGTTCGCGGTCTCGTAGGCGGCCTGGGCATCGGGCAGCTTGGAGCCGCAGAGCGCGCCCCCCGAGCGGAACGGCAGGTTCAGCCGCCGCGCGAGCTGGCCCGCGCCCCAGAGGATCTTGCTCGCCTCGGGCGTGCCGAAGGTCGGCGCCCCGGAGTTCATGTCGATCGAGGTCACGAAGGCGCCGAAGATCGCCGGGGCGCCGGGATTGACCAGCTGCGAATAGGCGACGCCGGTCATCGCCTCGGCGAGCACCTGCGTGAGCGTGCCGGCGACGCTCACCGGCGCCATGGCACCGCCGACGATGAAGGGCGAGACGATCACCCCCTGGCCGGCGCGGGCATAGACCTCGAGCGCGCCCATCATCGTGGAATCGAAGGTGAGCGGCGAGTTGATGTTGATGAGCGAGGTCATGTAGCAGTTCGGCCCGACGTTCTCGGCCCCGAAGAGGATCCGGCACATCTCCACCGAATCCTCGGCGCGCACCGGCTCGGTCACCGAGCCCATGAAGGGCTTGTCGGAGAGCGTCATATGCGCCAGCAGCATGTCGAGATGCCGCTTGTTCACCGCGATGTCGGTCGGCTCGCAGACCGTGCCGCCCGAATGGTGCAGCCATTTCGACATGTAGCCGAGCCGCACGAGGTTGCGGAAATCCGCGATCGTCGCATAGCGCCGCCCGCCCGCCATGTCGCGCACGAAGGGGGGGCCGTAGACCGGCGCCAGCACCAGGCTCTTGCCGCCGATCACCACGTTGCGCTCGGGGTTGCGGGCCATCTGGGTGTATTCCCGCGGCGCCGTGGCACAGAGCGAGCGCGCCAGCCCGCGCGGCAGATGCACCCGCTCGCCGCGCACGTCCGCCCCCGCCCCGCGCCAGAGCTCCAGCGCCGCCGGGTTGTCGGCGAAATTGACGCCGATCTCCTCCAGCACCGTCTCGGCATTGGCCTCGATGAGCGCCAGCCCCTCCTCGTCGAGGATCTCGTAGTTCGGGATCCGGCGACGGATATAGGGCGCCGCCTCGATCCTCGGCGCGGTGCGCTCGGCCCGCCGCGCCGCGCCGCCGCCCCGCCCGCGGCGGCTGCCCGACCCTGCTTCCGCGGTTTCACTCATAGGCACGTCCTCCCACACCAGCGACGGCGCGTCGCCCGACTCGCCTCCCGTCTAGCCGCCGCTTCCGGCCGCCGTCCGGTGGTTTCCGCCGCCACAGGCACCATCCGCGACATGTCCCGTCCGATACCCGCCCGTCAATGGGTCAGCTTGATCGAGAGCTCGGTGAGCGCGCGCTGGTCGCTCTCGTTGAGTTCGCCCAAGCCGGTTGTGGCGACATGCAGCGCGACGAGGATCTCCTCGAGCTCCTGCATCTCCGCATCGGTATATTCCCGGTCCGCTCGCGCGAAGCCCGAGATGCTGCGCGATCCGTCGATGACCACCGAGATCGAGGCGCCGTTCATAAGCCCGAAATCCTTGGCCGCCTCCAGCACGCCGTGGCTGTCGATCGCCTCGAGTTCGGACCAGCGGACCCGTCCCACGTTCTGCAGGCCCCAGTGCACCAGCGGGTCATGCACGACCATGCCCTTCGCCGAATAGTGATCCATCCAGCGCTTGGCGTAGGTCTGGAACAGATAGGTCGGTCGGGTGAAGCGGATATGCATCGCCACCGCGAAACCGGCCGGGCTGAGCCGGTCGATCTCGTGAAGCAGGGCCGCAATACTCGCCCGTTGCGTCATTTCCCCTCGCGGCTCGCGACATGGTTGCACGATCGCGATTACCGGCATAACCTCGCCGCGGGACGAAGGTAGTTGCTCCCGAGCGGCCGCGGAAGCCCGTTTGTTGAGAACTGGAAACGAATCGAGACGAGGAGCCTGATGAATCCGAACGAGATCGCTCCGCTCGCTCCCGCAGGCTTCTACGTCGCAATTCGTGTCGGCTACGCCTTCCCGATGGTCGAGCACAATTACCTGCCCGCGGCCTGGGTCCGCGAATACACCGTCAGCGGCCTGATCGTGCACGATCCGGCGATGGTCTGGGCCTATCGGAACTGCGGCATCACGCGGTGGGGCACGCTCGGCGCGAACGACAGCCAGGGCGTCCTCGAACTCGCCAGGACCCATGGGCTGAACTTCGGCGCGGTGGCGAGCTTCCTCGACGCCGGAGATGCCGGCCAGCGGTCCTTCGGCTTCTTCTTCAGGTCGGACCGCGAGTACAAGAACGACGAAATGCAACTTCTGAACGAAATGCTTATTCAGTCCCATTTGGCGCATGCGCGGCCGAGGAATTTGACTGCTGCCGAGTTGGAGACATTGAGCCTCGTGAAAAACGGGCTGCTCATGAAAGAAATAGCGTGCCTTCTCGGTATCTCCGAGAGCGCTATTAAGCAAAGGCTCAAGAGCGCCCGAGTCAAGTTGAATGCAAAAACTGGATCCCAGGCTGCTGCTCGAGCAACTATGCTCGGAATGATCTAGCCAGATTCCGACACCCCACTTAAGAAACACGATGCAGCTTTGTATCTGGTCGCATAACGACTATTAACAAGAGGTTGCATAGGGGCTTAAATCCACTCTCCACCTTGGAGAGTGAATCATGCACAACATTACCTTCGATTTTCTCGGCCAGCACCGGCACGGTTCGGCTTTTCACGAATATCTGCGCTTGCGCAAGGCGTTCTTCGTCGACGCGCTTCGGTGGGACATCCCGCATAACGACGACGTCGAAATGGACCAGTACGACAACCCCTGCGCGTATTATTCGCTGGTGCTCCGGCGCGGCGAGGTGATCGGCGGGGCGCGGATAATGCCGACCAGCGCCGTCTGGGGCCGACACACATACATGCTGCGAGACGCCCAGCAGGGACGGATCGACCAGATCCCGGCCGAAGTGCTGCAAGGCGACATCGCTTCGGACGAGGTCTGGGAATGCACCCGACTGGTCACCTCGGACCGGGTGCGGACGCAATCCGAACGCGCCGATTGTCTCGCCCTGATCGTCGAGGGCCTGATCGAGATCGCGAATCGCTTTGGCGGGATCGAGATGGTGACCCTGACGCGCCCTTCGCTGATGCGCGCATTGCGACAACTGGGCTTCGCCGTCAGCCAGGACGGCGGGTCCTACTTCAGCGAGGCCGACGGCCGCCGATATGCCGTCCTGCGCATGCCCGCGATGCGAACCTCGCATCTCATCGCCGCCGAATAGTCGTTATGCGGACCATGATTACGGGGCAGAACGGACCCGTCAGCCGCGTCGCGCGGTCTCGGACGCGAAGTCCTATACAATTGTACAGCTTTCTTATGGGCCCGCTTCCCGCTCTAGATGAAAACCGGAGCCTTTGGCGAGTTCTGGAAGCGAGTTGGTCCATGATGGCGAAGTCGGCCGGTGAAATCGATGCTTGGGTTGGCCGGCGAATGCGTCAGCGACGGGAGGCGCTCGGCATCAGCCAGGCCCGGCTCGCCCGGCATCTCGGTCTGACCTTCAGCCAGGTGCAGAAATACGAGAAGGGAACCAACCGTATCGGCGCCGGCAGGCTCTATCTTCTCGCGGGATTTCTCGGTGTGCCGGTGCAGTTCTTCTACGACGGCCTCGCCTCGCTTCCAGGGGCCGAGCCCTCCCCCGAGGATCCCGGCACGGAGCCGGACGAGATCATCGCCCTCGAGAGCGCCTATCGCTCCATCGCCGATCCCGAGACGCGCGACTCGCTGCTCGCCCTTGTCCGCTCGGTGGCGGAGACGGCGGCAGCGCCGAAGCTTCGCACGTTCGAGAGCCGCATCGCCGCCACCCCCCTTCCGACTTCCTTCGCCGACGACCGTCGCAGGGTCCGCAAATAGGCTGCCGAACCGGCCGCACAGGTCGCAAGGGGAAGGCCGTCAGTGCGCGAGGATTCGTTGGGATCCCCTCCGCATTCCCCGATCTGCTTCCTTGCACGCCCGCGCGGTGACGACGGTGCCGTCCCCGCGAGCGGTCACGCCTTGGGCGGCGCAGGCCGGTAGTGCTCGATGAGCGCCTGGAGTCCCTTCCGGCCGGCGCCGGCACCGGCGAGGCCGGCATAGAGGTCCCGGCAGAGTTCGGCGGCGGCAAGTCTTGCCGCATCCTCCGGCATGGCGGCGATGGCGATTTCCAGATCCTTGATGAAATGGTCGATGGTGAAGCTCACCTCGGCATTTCCGCCCACCATCCTCGGGCCGAGGCGCTGCATCAGCGGGCCGCTGGCGGTGCCTGTCGCGAGCACTTCCTGTAGCTTGGCGGGCGCCAGGCCGGAGGCTTCGGCGAAGGCAAGCGCCTCGGCGAGACCGAGCAGGATGCCCGCCACCGCGATCTGGTTGCCGGCCTTGGCGATCTGGCCGGCGCCGGCGGCGCCCATCGCGAAGATCCGGCTGCCCATCACCTCGAGCAGCGGTCGCACCGCCGCGAGCGCAGCCGGCGCGCCGCCGACCATGAAGGTGAGCGTCCCCGCCTCGGCCCCCGGCGCGCCGCCGGTGACGGGGGCATCCAGCGCCATGACGCCCCGGCCGGCCGCCTCGGCGCCGCCCCGGCGGGCCACGTCCGGCGAGGAGGTGGTCATGTCGACC
>NZ_DAIUBO010000052.1:0-19745 GCF_036846665.1 Amaricoccus sp.
TCGAGTTCGAGCCCGACATCGGCGGCGTGTCCTCGGGCTCCATGATGATGAAGGCCGCATCCGCCTCCGGGTGCTTCGGCGGCACGAGCAGGTTGACGTGGCGGAAGACGCCGCCACGCGGTTCGTTCAGCACGAAGTTCCGCAGGGTCTCATCCTCGGCGATCCAGCGGCGCTGTTCCCAGAGAGTGACGCCGGGAGGCGGGGTGACGCCACCGACGATGACGTCGCCGACCTCGCCCTCGGCGTGGGCCGAGATCACATGGATGGTCTTGCTGCTGCGCATCGGGTGGTTTCTCCGGGAACCGGGGTGCGGCGCTGCTGCGTAGTCAGGGGGTCGCGGGGGATGGCACGAAGCCTCGCCTGGCGAAGAACCGGTCCAACTCGCGCTGCTTCGGCTTGCGACCGGTGAAGATCGTGACGTAGCCCGCGACGCGGGCCATGCGCTCGGCGGTGCTCTCGTCGGTCTGCATCGAGATGTAGCCGATCTGCACGAGGTAGACGGTGCGGGCCGCGACGTCCGCGGCCTCGGGGCCCTGGCCGAAGCGCACGAGCATCCGGGTCAGCGCTTCCAGGCGGGTCCGGTCGGCGGCGCGCACTCCAGCGAGGACCTCCGGCGATTGCAGCGCCCAGCTGCGCACGGCGAACTCGAACTGGGAGTCGAAGAGGTCGTTGTCGTGCCAGCAGTCAAAAACGTTAAGCATCGCCTCGGCGATCGATTCGGCGTAGGCCTCCGTCTGCCGCACGATGCTGCCCGTGTTCTTGTCGCGCCAGCGGGCCACCAGCGCCTGCAAGAGCTCCTCGCGGTCCTTGAAGAACCAGTAGAAGCTGGTCCGCGAGAGCTTCAGCCGCTTGGCGAGAGGTTGAACCTTCACCGCGTCGACCCCGCCATCGATCAGCGCCTGGTAGGCGGCGTCGAGCCAGAGCTCCGGGGAGCCGCGCCAGCCGCTGTCGGGGAGAGCCTGTTCCATGTCGGGACGCTAGCCGATCCTCCACGTCGTGACAACGATAATGTTCATGAATGTCTGCCAGAACTACATATGCGTTCTCGATCTTGACGGTACTGGACATTTCCCGTATCAGTCCGTGCATCGCACAGCCAGACGGGGAATCGGGGATGTCGACCGACGCCTTGCTCACGCCCTACCAGCTCAAGCACCTGACGCTCCGGAACCGGATCATCGTGACCGCGCACGAGCCGGCCTATCCCGAGGACGGCATGCCGAAGGCGCGCTACCGCGCCTATCACGTCGAGCGGGCGCGAGGCGGCGTCGCAATGACTATGACCGCAGGCTCCGCCGCGGTGTCCAAGGACAGCCCGCCGGTCTTCAACAACCTGCTCGTCTACAAGGACGAGATCGTGCCGTGGATGAAGGATCTGACGGACGCGGTGCACGAGGCGGGCGCCGCGGTGATGATCCAGCTCACCCATCTCGGGCGTCGCACCCGCTGGGACACGGGCGACTGGCTGCCGATCGTCTCACCCTCGCACCGGCGGGAAGCGGCGCATCGCGCCTTCCCGAAAAAGATCGAGGACTGGGACATCGAACGGATCGTCGGGGACTACGCCGACGCCGCCGAGCGCATGAAGGCGGGCGGCATGGACGGGATCGAGCTCGAAGCCTACGGCCACCTGATGGACCAGTTCTGGTCGCCGGCGACCAACGATCTCGATGGCCCGTATGGCGGCACGCTCGACAATCGCCTGCGCTTTGCTTTCGACGTGCTCCGCGCGATCCGCGAGCGGGTCGGCCCGGACTTCCTTGTCGGTGTTCGCCACAGTTGCGACGAGACCATGGAGGGCGGGTTCGGTATGGCCGACGGGCTCGCGATCTCGAAGAAGCTGACCGAGAGTGGCCTCGTCGACTTTTTCAACGTCGTTCGCGGACATATCGACACCGACGCCGGCCTGACCGACGTGATCCCGATCCAGGGGATGAGGAACGCTCCGCATCTCGATTTCGCCGGCGAGATTCGGGAGGCGACGAACTTCCCCACGTTTCACGCCGCGAAGATCTCCGATGTCGCCACCGCGCGTCACGCCATCGCCGCCGGCAAGGTCGACATGGTCGGCATGACCCGGGCGCACATGGCCGACCCGCATATCGTGCGCAAGATCATCGAGGGCCGCGAGGACGAGATCCGGCCCTGCGTCGGCGCCAACTACTGCCTCGACCGCATCTACCAGGGCGGCGCGGCCTACTGCATCCACAACCCGTCCACCGGTCGCGAGACCTCGATGCCGCACGTCATCCCGAAGGCGGAGACGCGGAAGAAAGTCGTCGTCGTCGGCAGCGGCCCGGCCGGCCTCGAGGCGGCACGGGTCGCCGGCGAGCGCGGCCACGACACGCTGGTCTTCGAGGCGGCGGCGGATCCCGGCGGCCAGATCCGGCTGACCGCCCGGAGCGAGCGGCGGCGCGAGATGATCGCGATCGTCGACTGGCGCATGGCTCGCTGCGAGCGCCTCGGCGTCAAGTTCCGCTTCAACGCCTGGGCCGAGGCCGACGATGTGCTGGCCGAGAGCCCGGACGTCGTCATCGTCGCGACCGGCGGCATGCCGCACACCGAGATCCTCAGCGAAGGCAACGAGCTCGTGGTCTCGGCATGGGACATTATCTCGGGCGATGTGAAGCCGGGTCGTGAGGTTCTGGTCTTCGACGACGCCGGCGATCACGCCGGCCTTCAGGCTTCGGAGATCATCGCGGCGACCGGCGCGAAGGTCGAGATCATGACCCCGGACCGGTCCTTCGCGCCCGAAGTCATGGCGATGAACCTTGTGCCCTACATGCGCAGCCTGCAGGAGCTCGACGCCACCTTCACCGTGACGTGGCGGCTGGAAGCGGTCGCGCGGCATGGCAACCGGCTGGTCGCCCATGTTGGCAGCGACTACGGCGGTGTCCGCCGCGAACGCGAGGTCGACCAGGTGGTCGTGAACCACGGCACTATCCCGCTTGACGACCTCTACTTCGACCTGAAGCCCGCCTCGCGGAACCACGGCGAGATGTCGCACGACGACCTAATCGCCGGCCGCCCGCAGTCCGCGGTCCGCAACCCCGGGGGCACCTTCCAGCTCTTCAGGATCGGCGACGCGGTCGCGGCCCGCAACACCCACGCGGCGATCTACGACGCGCTGCGGCTCCTCAAAGGAATCTGAGGCCGCGTTCTATCCCGGCCCCCCGTCACGACCGCGTCGCAACCGAATGTCGCGCCGCCGGCTGCCGCGAGTATCGAAGCAGCTGATCGCACCTTGTCCGATTCAACGAGCGGAGGCGTCTTCCTACTGGAACGGCTCGGACGCGCTTAGCGCATGCGAGGCTTGCAAGGCGGCTGACAGGCCAGCGGACACAGCGGCGTCGAAGCCCGACGCCTGCATCGCCTGAATGGCGGCCGCTGTGACGCCACGGTATTCTACGAACGCGGCCACGATATCTTCGGGGGCCTCGCCAGTTTTCTCCAGGAGCCGGCCGGTCCCGACCAGGACCGCCACGGCGGCGCGGCGGGCGACCTCCTTTGGTAACCCATTGGCTACCGCGTCGCGCATCATCGCGACGGCCAGGAGCGCCGGATACGCAGGGCCGGTGCCGGAGAGACCAGTCATATAGTCGATCTCTGCCTCAGTTCCGACCTCGTCGCCGGAGCCGAAGCTGTCCAGGAGACGGCGAATCGCGGCGCGGTCCAGTTCGGTCACCTGCTCGGCCGCAATCCACGGGGTGTAGGATTGTCCGACCTCGAGGGCCGCATTGGGTAGCGCGCGGACGACGCGCGCCGTGCCAAGCCGCGCCGCGATGTCGGCGAGCGTCACCCCGGCCATGACGGAGATGACCAGCTTGCCTGGCGCCCTGACCTCGATGCTTGGCCAGTCCTGCGGGCGGACCGAGAGGATCAACACATGGGAGCGGTCTGCGAGCGCCTGGTTGTCACGCGTCCAGTGCACGTCAGGCAGCCAGCCGGGCGGGTCGCCGCGGCACGAAAGGGTGAGATCGCCAGGCGGAATGAGTTTCGCGGCGACCACGGCGCGCGCGATGGCACCGCCGATCCAGCCTTTGCCACCGATGATTCCGATGCGCGCGCCTGTGCTCATTCTGTCCTCCTTGTCTGCGGGCTGCGGGGGCACCCACTTGCGCGGAAGCCCCGCGCGACATGCGGTCGAGATCGCGACGGCGAACAGAGCGACGCCTCGATGAGGAATCCCGCGACTCCATGCGGCAATCCCCCAAGGAGACTTCTGCCGTGAGACCGCCGTCGCCGACGAAACCCCGCCAGCGCAATCGTCGCAGGTTACACCACTTTTACCGGACGACCAGAGACGGGACTGTGGGGGACCTTCGCGCACCGCGTAGCAACGCCAAAGGCTGTGTCCCCGGTGATGGTGTAGGAGGCCGCGCGCGGAGCCTTCGGCGTAGCGCAGCACGCGGCCGTGGGTGACGCTGGCGGTCATCGCCGATTTTCGAAGAAGGTTCGGGTTGCGCCCCCTTGAACCGAGAACGGAGACGACGATGACCGATGAGAGAATGGCGCTGATCGAGCTGGTTGAGAAGCAGGCCGATGGTGATCTCGTGCGCGAGATGCTGGCCTTCGCGGCTGAGCGGATAATGGAGGCCGAGGTGGAGGTGCGGACGGGCGCGACCAAGGGCGCACGCACGCCGATGCGGGAGGTTCAGCGCAATGGATACCGCGACCGCGACTGGGATACCCGGGCGGGCAGGATTGCGCTGGAGATCCCGAAGTTGCGCAAGCTACTTCCCAAGCTTCCTCGAACCACGCCGCACCGCCGAGAAGGCGCTCGTGGCGATGATCCAGGAAGCTTATGTTCACGGCATCTCGACGCGCTCGGTCGATGATCTGGTCAAGGCCATGGGCGCGGGTGGCATGTCCAAGAGCAGGTCAGCCGCCTCTGCGCCGAGATCGACGAGCGCGTGAACGCTTTTCTCTCCCGCCCGCTGGAGGGGGCGTGGCCCTATCTCTGGCTCGATGCCACCTACCTCAAAGTCCGTGAGAGCGGTCGGATCGTCAGCCGTGCCGTGATAGTGGCCGTGGCGGTCAACGAGGACGGCAAGCGCGACGTTCTGGGCGTCGCCACAGGCCCCTCCGAGGCCGAGACGTTCTGGACCGGCTTCCTGCGGTCTCTGGCCGACCGCGGCCTGCGCGGGGTGAAGCTGGTGATCGCCGACGACCGCAAGGGGCTCCGCGCAGCTGCCCGGCGGGTCTTCAACGCCACCCACCAGAGATGCCGCGTTCACTGGATGCGAAACGCGCTGGCACATGCGCCGGCCAAGCAGCGCACGGCGGTGGCGGCGATGCTGAAGACGATCTTCGCCCAGGAAACCAAGGCCGACGCCGAGGCCCAATGGGAGGCCGTCGCCAACGCATTGCGCGAGAAGGTCGAAAAGCTCGGCGCCTTCATGGATGGCTCCCGCGATGACGTCCTCGCCTACATGGACTTCCCCGGCGAGCACCGCGCCCAGATCGCATCGACGAACCCACTTGAACGGGTGAACCGCGAGATCAAGCGGCGGGCCGACGTGATCGGCATCTTTCCCAACGACGACGCCATCATCCGCCTTGTCGCCGCGCTGATGCTGGAGACCAACGACGAATGGACCGTCGCGCGGCGCTACATGTCGCTTGAAACCCTCGCCCGCGTCACCGACAATCCAACCGTCAGGCTGCCCGCCGTGGCGACCTGATCAGCTTCGAACCTCTCCGAGGGTCGGCGATCTTACACCACGCCGTGGGACACTATCACGCCAAACACGAAATAGTTGGAGGACGGCCACCACCGCACCCCCAAAGTCCGTATCTAACTTGGCCGCAAGATGAGGCGAATTTTCTTCGCAAAATCAATGGCCCGAACCTGTTGACCGTTTTCATGAAGTGAACAGGTTCGGAGAAGGACGGGCCAGAGAAACCCTCCTCAGCGCCTCGCGCTCGGATTGAGGTCAACAGACCATCGGCTACAACGTTCGAAAACAACAAGATTTTTCGACGGCGCGACCGAACGGAGAACGGGTTCGGTTAGGGAGCTGGCTGGGGCGGGAGGATTCGAACCTCCGAATGACGGTACCAAAAACCGTTGCCTTACCGCTTGGCGACGCCCCAAACGCGGGCCTTCTAGTAATTCGGCGGCGCCATCACAAGCTCAAAGGGCCTGGTCGTAGGCGCCGACGGAAGGCTCGGTGCGGATCAGGGCGTTGAGGTCGCCGAAGATGGCGCGCATCTGCGCCTCCGAGGCGAGGCTCTCGCAGACCACCACGAGATTGGGGGTGTTGGAGGAGGCGCGGATGAGCGCCCAGCCGCCGTCTGCGAGCCCGGCGCGGGCGCCGTTTACGGTCAGGACGCCGGTGATCTTCTGGCCGCCGAGGGTTCCGCCCCTGGCCGCCATGGCCTGCAGGCGCGCGGTCAGGCGTTCGACGACGGCGTATTTCTCGCCGTCTGGACAGGCGGGCGAGAGCGTGGGCGTGATCCAGCTCGCGGGCAATGCGGCGACGAGATCGGCGAGGCTCCGGCGCGGGTTGCGGTCGAGGAGCCGGCAGACCTCGATCGCCGTGCGCAGCCCGCAATCGTAGCCCCGTCCCACTGGCGGGCCGAAGAAGGCATGGCCGGATTTCTCGAATCCCGCCAGCGCGCCGGTGGCATGCAGCCGCCGCTTCATGTGGCTGTGGCCGGTCTTCCAGTATTCGGTATGCGCCCCGGCGGCGGCGAGCTCCGGGTCGGTGGCGAAGAGCCCGGTCGATTTCACGTCCACGACGAAGCGCGCGCCCGGATGGGTGCGCGCTAGGTCGCGGGCGAGCAGGAGGCCGATCTTGTCGGCGAAGATCTCGCGGCCCGCGCCGTCGACGATGCCGCAGCGATCGCCGTCGCCGTCGAGGCCGATGGCCAGATCGGCGCCGCTCTCGCGGACGGCATCGGCCATGTCGTGCAGCATCTCGAGCGCTTCGGGATTGGGATTGTAATGCGGGAAGGTGGGATCGAGGGTGGTATGGCGCGGGATGACCTCGACGCCGATCCGGGCGAGGAGCTCCGGCGCGAAGGCGCCGGCGGTGCCGTTGCCGGTGGCGCAGACCGCGCGCAGCGGGCGCGACAGGCGCAGGTCCCCGGCGAGATCGGCGAGATAGGCCTCGCGCAGGCCCTCGACGGGGCGGCGCGTGCCGCCGGGCCGCGATTCCACGGCACCCGAAAGCACGATGTCGCGCAGCTCTGCCATGTCCTCCGGCGCATGGGTGAGCGGGGCCTCGAAGCCCATCTTGACGCCGGTCCAGCCGTTGGGGTTGTGACTCGCGGTGACCATGGCCACGGCGGGCAGGCCGAGGTGGATCTGGGCGAAATAGGCCATCGGGGTCAGGGCCAGGCCGATGTCCTGCACCGCGACCCCCGCCTCGATCAGCCCGGCGACGAGGGCCTCGGCGACCTCCGGCGAATAGCTGCGCAGGTCGTGGCCGACGGCGATCGCCGGATCGAGCCCGCGGCGGCGCATCTGGGTGCCGAGGCCGAGGCCGAGGAGGTGCATCCCGGCGCGGTCGATCTCTTCGGGATAGCGCCAGCGCGCATCGTATTCACGAAAACCCGAGGCTGCGATGCGTGCCGGCATGGCTCTGCTCCCGTCAGACGGCAAGGGGGCGGGACTTGGCGAGGCGGTCGAAGGCCATGAGATCGGCGATCAGCGCCGGCATGGCGTCGAGGAAGACCATGTTCGGCCCGTCGGAAGGCGCGTGGTCGGGGTCGGGATGGGTCTCGATGAAGACCGCGGCGACGCCGAGCGCCACGGCCGCCCTCGCCATGACCGGGGCGAATTCGCGCTGGCCGCCGGAGGAGCTTCCCTGGCCACCCGGCTGCTGGACCGAATGGGTCGCGTCCATCACCACCGGATAGCCGGTGCGCGCCATGACGGGCAGGCTGCGCATGTCCGCGACCAGGGCGTTGTAGCCGAAGCTCGCGCCGCGCTCGCAGAGCAGGATGCGGTCGTTGCCGGTGGAGGCGATCTTGGCCGCGACATGGGCCATGTCCCAGGGCGCGAGGAACTGGCCCTTCTTGACGTTGATCGCCGCGCCGGTCTTGCCGGCGGCGAGAAGCAGGTCGGTCTGGCGGCAGAGGAAGGCAGGGATCTGGAGCACGTCGACCGCCTCGGCAACTGGGGCGCAGTCTTCGGGAAGATGGACATCCGTCAGCACGGGGCAGCCGATGCGGGCGCGGACGGTGGCGAGCACCTCGAGCCCGGCATCGCGGCCCATGCCGCGCCTGGCGGCGAGCGCGGTGCGGTTGGCCTTGTCGTAGGAGGCCTTGAAGATGAAGCCGGCCCCGGCGGCGGCGCAGGCCTCCGCCAGCCTGCCCGCGATGGCGAGCGCATGATCGAGGCCCTCGAGCTGGCAGGGTCCGCCGATCAGGGTGAGGGGCGCCGCGTTCGAGACGCGGAGCTCGCCGATCGCTACGGTTCTGGCATCAGACATGGGGCAGGGATCCTAGGCGCAGACGCGCCTGCAGCGATAGCCCGGCGCGGCCGGGGCTGTAAAGCGTGCCGATCCCGTCCCATGCCGCCCGGGTGCCGCGGCGAGGCTCCGCCCGCCGGGCCCCCGCCTTGATCGCCGGGTGCCCGGTTGGTAGCCTCGCGGGCCCCGTTGCAGCGTTGCCGCGCCCGGACCCTGCGACGGGGCGGCTCCTGCGCGGAGCGACCTGGCGGAGGGAGGGGGCATGGCGCCGACGGGGCTGGGCGGGGATGCGGTGGCGGAGATCGAGGCGAGGATTCGCGCCTGCCGGATCTGTGCGGAGGCCTTCGCGGCGACCGCCACGGCGCATGCGCCGCGGCCGGTGCCCTGGCTTTCGGCGGAAGCGCCGATCCTGATCGCCGGGCAGGCGCCCGGGGCCCGGGTCCATGCGCTCGGGCGGCCCTTCGACGATGCGTCGGGCGACCGGCTGCGGGACTGGATGGGGGTGGACCGCGCGGCCTTCTACGACCGGAGGCGCTTCGCGGTGCTGCCCATGGCCTTCTGCTTTCCCGGCTATGACGCGCAGAGCTCGGACCTGCCGCCGCCGCGGGTCTGCGCGGAGACATGGCGCCGGGCGGCGCTGGCGGCGATGCCGGGGATCCGGCTGACGCTGCTGATCGGCGGCCATGCGCAGCGCTGGCACCTGGGGTCCGGCGCCAGGGCGGTGACCGCGACCGTGCGCGCCTGGCGGAGCTGGCCCGAGGGGGTGCTGCCGCTGCCGCATCCCTCCTGGCGCAACAGCGGCTGGCTGAAGCGCAATCCCTGGTTCGCGGCGGAGCTCGTGCCGGAGCTGCGCGCGAGGGTTTCCACGGCGCTCGCGCCGGGATAGGAGCTGCGCCATGGAGACCCCGCTCGATCGCGCCTATCGCGCCCACGAGGCGATGCCGGAGGACGAACGGTTGCGGCTGCGCTTCCACGAGCGGCTTCTGGATGCGGAGCTCTTCCTGCTCCTGCGCGAGGAGGCGGCCGGCGGGAGGCTGAAGCCGGAGGTCTTCGCGCTGGAGACCGGGCCGGTGGCGCTGGTCTTCGACCGGGACGAGCGGCTGGCGGCGTTCCTGGAGGCACCCGCACCCTATGCGGCGCTCTCGGGGCGGCGGATCCTGGGGCTGCTGGCGGGGCAGGGGGTCGGGCTGGGGATCAATCTCGGCGTGGCGCCCTCCTCGGCGCTCCTGCCGGCGGCGGCGGTCGACTGGCTGGCGGCGATGGCGGCGGAGCCGCCCGTCCCGGGCGAGGGCATGCTGCGCGGCTTCGCGCCGCCGGGCCCGCTGCCCGCGGCGCTGATCGAGGCGCTGGGGATCAAGCTCGCGGCCATGGCGGCGCTGATCGGATCGGCGCATCTGGCGACGGCCCGGCATGGAGATGGCAGCGAGGGCATGCTGCTCGCGCTCACCGGCGTGCCGGAACCGGCGCGGGCCGAGGTGGCGGCGGCGGTGGCGGAGGCCCTGCGCTTCTCGGGCGCGGAAGCGGGGGCGCTCGACGTGACCTTCCCGGCGGAGGGCGGCGCGGCGGCCCGGGCGATCGCCGCGGCCGGCCGGCGGTTCGACCTGCCGCGGCGGGCGGAGGCGCCGGCCCCGGTGCGGCGCGGGCCGGGAAGCGATCCGGAGCGGCCGCCGATCCTGCGCCGGGGCACGCCTCAATAGCCGCGGTCGCGGTCGACGAGATGCCGGAAGGGCAGGCCGCTCTCGCCCCGGCGGATGTTCTCGGCGATCGCGAGGGTGGCGGTCGCGGGCCGGGTCTCCGAGGCGATATGCGGCGTCACCGTCACCTTCGGATGCGCCCAGAAGGGATGTTCCGGGGGCAGGGGCTCGATGCGGAAGACGTCGAGCGTGGCATGGGCGAGGTCGCCGCGGTCGAGGGCGGCGAGAAGGGCCGCGTCGTCGATCAGGCTGCCGCGGCCGGGATTGATCAGCACGGCGCCGCGCGGCAGCCGGGCGAGGCGGGCGGCGTCGAGCAGGTCCTCGGTCTCCGGGGTGGCGGGCAGGAGGGTGACGAGGATCTCGCTCGAGCCGAGCAGGGCGTCGAGCCCCGCCTCGCCGGACCGGGTGGCGACATGGGCGACCTCCTTCGGGCGGCGGCTCCAGCCTTCGGTGGCGAAGCCGAACCGCGCCAGCGCCGTGGCCACTGCGCCGCCGATGGCGCCGAGGCCGAGCACGCCCACGCGCCGGTCGCGGGCGAGCGGCGGCACGATGCCGTTGCGCCAGATGCCATCCTGGCCGGCGAGATGCGCGTCGAGGCCGAGGTGGTGGCGCAGCACATGGCCGGTCACCCAGTCGATCATGCCGAGCGTCAGCCCCTCGTCGACCATGCGGCAGAGCGGCACGTTCAGGCTCGGGTCGCCGACGATGTCCTCCACGCCGGCCCAGAGGCTGAGCACGGCCTTGAGCCGGGTGAAGGGCGTGAAGTCGTCGACCGGGCCGCCGGGGCGATAGACCACGTAGTCGAAGGTCCAGGGCCCCGCCGGATCGTCGGTGAGGTCGGCCTCGATCCCGGCCTCGGCCAGGGCGGCATAGAGATGCGGCCGCCAGAGCGGCCAGTGCTCGGGCGGCGCCGAGAAGAGGACGCGCGGCCGGCTCAGCGCCGCCTCCGGGCGAAGCGATTGTCTGCCGACCGCGCGGGCCAGCCGCATCCGTGCGCGCGCGCACGAAAGGCCAAGTATCTGATATGAAACAATGTTCCACCCCGCGTTAACTCGATCGCAAGCAATCCTACCGTGCAATCGGGGCGATCAGAAGCCGAAATCCCGCAACGGGCGGATTTGGCATGGCGCGGGCGGGCCCGAGAAAGGCGAGACCCCGTCGCCGGTGGAGCGACGGGGTCCCGTGTCCCGGAACCGGCGCGCGCGCCTGCGGCGCGCCGCGGGTTCAGTTGATGGCGCTGGCCGGCGCCTTGCTCCGGGCCGGGGCCTTGGCCACCATCGAGGCGGGCGCCTTGCCATTGGCCATGGCGGGGATCCCGGTCCTGGCGCGGGCCTTGGCCGGCGTCCTGGCGGCGGTCTTCGCCGGCGCCTTGGCGGGCTTGGCAGCCTTCGCCGGCGCCTTGGCGGCCTTGGCGGGAGCCTTGGCCTTGGCCGCGGCCTTGGCCTTGGCCGGCGCCTTGGCCTTGGCGGCCTTCGCCTCCTTCTTCGGCGCCGCGCTCGCGGCGATCAGCTTGACGGTGGCCGCTTCGAGGGCCCGGATGCGGACCAGAAGGTCCTTCAGAGTCGGGGCGGGCATGCGTGAACACTCCTCCTGAGAGCTGGTTTGTCTGCCGGCGGGATCGCGACCTGGCAGGCACGTTATTTGCCTCAAATGTTACTAAAGTATTGCCAAACAGGGTCTTTCAGTATTCGCGGCCGGAATGTGCCGGCGGCGCGACAAGCGGCGCAGGTCAACGAGGCGATCGAGCAAGACACGGGCGCGAGATCGGGGTGGATATTGCCGGAGCGCTGCGATGATCTTTCTGCGAGCCCTTGTAGTCGGCAGGGATCTGTCCCGGACCTTGGGATAGCCACGGGGTGTATCGCGGCGGCGGTCGAGGCACGGCCTGCGCCTGCCTGGGCGGGCGCACGCGCAACCCGCGGGTCTTGGGGGGGGAAAGACCATGCGTTTCAGTTAGTTGCAACGCTGCGTGCGCCGGGCGGGGGGCAGGCAGGCGCAGGCCGTGCTGGCGCACGGCCGTGAAAATGGAGGTGGTGTAGCACACGGCCGTGTCCGGAAGTCCCGCACGGGACAGGGCGTCGGGGAGGCGTAGGGGCGGCTGCTCTCAGTCCCGCGCTTTCGGGCGGTGGACATGGGCGCTCTGGACGAGGCCGAAGGCCGCGAGAAGCACCAGCATCGCCGAGCCGCCGTAGGAGACGAGCGGCAGCGGCACGCCCACCACCGGCATCAGCCCCATGACCATGCCCATGTTGACCGAGAAGAAGAGGAAGAAGGTCACCGCGATGCCGGCGGTCAGCAGCGCGCCGAAGCGGTCGCGGTTCGAGATCGCCGAGACGATGCAGAAGATGATGATCAGCGTGTAGAGCGCGAGCAGCGTCATGGTGCCGAGATAGCCGAATTCCTCGGCGAGCGTGGTGAAGATGAAATCGGTGTGCTTCTCGGGCAGGAAGTTGAGCCGGCTCTGGGTGCCCTGCATGTAGCCGCGCCCGGCGAGCCCGCCCGATCCCATGGCGATCTTGGCCTGGGTGATGTGATAGCCCGCGCCGAGCGGATCGGCGGAGGGGTCGAGGAAGGTGAAGATGCGGCGGAACTGGTAATCCTCGAGCAATTGCCAGTCGGTGCCCTGGGATTTCAGCACCGTGGTGACAAGCCCGGCCCCGCCGGCCAGCGCCGCGGCGAAGTACCAGAGGCTGACGCCCGCGAGGAACATCACCGCGCCGCCGCCCATCAGCAGGAGCAGCGCCGTGCCGAGGTCGGGCTGCTTGAGCACCAGTGCCGTCGGCGCGAGGATCAGCAGGAGCGGCAGGATCACCCAGAGCGGCCGGGAGACCCTGGCCGGGTCGAGCCGGTCGTAATAGGCCGCGAGCGCCATGACGAGGGCGATCTTCATCAGCTCCGAGGGCTGGAGCTGGAAGAAGCCGAGGTCGATCCAGCGCTGCGCGCCCATGCCGATCTCGCCCATGATCTCCACGAGGATCAGCAGCGCGAAGGTGCCGAGATAGGCGAGGGGCGCGATCGCCCGCCAGAAGCGGATGTGGATCATGGCGATGCCGATCATCGCCGCGATGCCGATGCCGAAGCGGATCATCTGTGGCCGCGCCCAGGGCTGGAGCGCGCCGCCGGCCACGGAATAGAGCATCAGGAAGCCGGTGGCGGCCACCGCCGCGAGCAGCAGGATCAGCGCCCAGTTGAGCGCGAGCAGCTTGGCCACGCCGCGCGGGGTCGCGCCGCGGGCGCTGTCGAAGGCGCTCATGCCCGGTCCCGGGCCGGTGCGGCCGCGCTCGCGTCGGGCTCGCTCTGGGGCGGCCGGGCGGCGCGCTCCTCCTCGATCGCGCCGCGCTGCTCGGGCGGATAGGCGCTGAGCGGCGCCGGGCCGCCGTAGAGCGCGAAGCCGAGGATGTCGCGGGCGATGGGGGCGGCGGCCGCCGAGCCGCCGCCGCCGTGCTCGACGATCTGGGCGATGGCGTAGCGGGGATTGTCAAAGGGCGCGAAGGCGACGAAGAGCGCGTGGTCGCGGCGGTTCCAGGGCAGCTGCTCGTTCCTGGTCACGCCCGCGGCGCGCTCGGCGGCGGTGATGTTGCGGACCTGGCTGGTGCCGGTCTTGCCGGCCATGAGGTTCTCGGGATCGACGAAGCGCGAGCGATAGGCGGTGCCTTCGTTCGAGACGGCGAACATGCCGCCGCGCACAATCTCGAGATGCCTCGGCGCGATCGCCAGCGGCTCGGCGGCGGGGATCTCGACCGGCGCGCCGCCCACCGCGCGCAGCAGCCGCGGCTGGATGCTGCGCCCGCCGGCGATGCGGGCCGTATAGACGGCGAGCTGCAGCGGCGAGGCGAGCGTGAAGCCCTGGCCGATCCCGTAGTTGAAGCTGTCGCCGGTGGTCCATTTCTCGCTGCGGTGGATCTTCTTCCATTCGGCGTCGGGCATGTTGCCCTCGGCCACCGCCGGCATGGGCAGGTCGTGGGCGATGCCGAGGCCGAGCTTGTGGGCCATGGCGGAGATGGCGTCGGGGCCGACCCTTCGGGCCATCTCGTAATAATAGACGTCGCAGGATTGCGAGAGGCTGCGGCGCATGTCGACGGTGCCGTGGCCGCCATGCTTCCAGCAATGGAAGCGCCGCCGGCCGAGGGTGGTCGAGCCGCCGCAGAAGACGGTGTCGCCGGGCCCGGCCGCGCCGGTCTCGAGCGCGGCGAGCGCCACGCACATCTTGAAGGTCGAGCCCGGCGGATAGGTGCCGGCGACGGTCTTGTTCGAGAGCGGGCGGTATTCGTCGTTCAGGAGCGCGTTCCATTCGCCCGAGCGGATGCCGAAGACGAAGCTGCTGGGATCGAAGCCCGGCGCCGAGGCCAGCGCCATGATGTCGCCGTTCCGCACGTCGATCACCACCGCGGCCGCGCTCTGGCGCTCCATGCGCTGCATGGCGTAGATCTGGAGCTCCGCGTCGATGGTGAGGTTCACGTCCCGGCCGGACTGGCCCTCGGTGCGGCCGAGCTCGCGCATGACCCGGCCCGCGGCGCTGACCTCGATGCGCTGGTTGCCGGCATGGCCGCGCAGGAGCGGCTCGAGCCGCTGCTCGACCCCGGTCTTGCCGATCTGGAAGCGGGGGATCTGCAGCACCGGGTCGGGATCCTCGAGCTTCTCGAGGTCGCGCTCGGAGACCGGCCCGACATAGCCGACCACATGCGCGGTGCTCGGGCCGTCGGGGTAGAAGCGGCTGAGCCCCACCTCCGGCTCGACGCCGGGCAGGACCGGCGAATTGGCGGCCACGCGCACCACGTCGTCCCAGGAGAGATGCTCGGCGACGACCACCGGCACGAAGGCGCTGCGCGCCATCATCTCGCGCAGCACGCGGTCGCGCGCCTCCTGCGGCAGGTCGATGATCGTCGCGAGGCGCGCGAGCACCGCCGCCGGGTCGCCGGCCTGCTCGCGCACCATCACGATGCGGTAGTTCTGGCGGTTGCCGGCGAGCAGGCGGCCGTCGCGGTCGAGGATGGTGCCGCGGGCCGGCGGCAGCAGCCGGATGTTGATGCGGTTCTCCTCGGCGAGCAGGCGGTATTTCTCGTTCTGGAGGATCTGGAGGTCGCGCATGCGCCAGCCGAGCGTGCCGATCACCCCGAACTGGAGCCCCAGCAGCATCAGGCCGCGGCGGGTGATGCGGGGCGGGGGTGCGTCGGCGGGGCGCCTCATGTCGGCCGCTCCCGCGGCGACGTCCGTTCGCCCGCGTGGAGCCGCACGCCCCAGGCGACGGCCAGCGCGACCAGCGGATAGGCGAGCGCGGTCGCCACGAGATAGCGCAGCAGGTCGTAGGGCGGCGGCGCCTCGGCGAAGGTGAGGCGCAGGGCGGCGTAGATGCCTGCGAGGATCAGGCCGTAGCCGATCGCGGCCGCGGTCCATTCGGCGGGGAAGGGAAGGCCGCGGAGCGAGGCCCGGTTGCGGCCGGCGACCTCCGCCGCGAGCAGCAGCCCGAGCGCGCCGAGGCCGATCGGGCGCGACAGCAGGATGTCCGCCGCGAGGCCGAGCCCGACGAGCAGCCAGACCGGGGGGGCGTCGGGCGCGCGCAGCACCCAGGCGATGACCAGGCAATAGAGCAGATCCGGCGGCACCAGCATGCCGCCGGGGCCGAGCGGGATCAGCGCGGCATGGATCGCCACCACGCCGAGCAGCAGCAGCAGGCCGGTGCGGGCCGGGCGCGACAGGGCGCGCGCGCCGCTCACTGCGCCGCCTCCGGGGGAGCGGGGGGGAGGTCGGGCTGCGCCGCCAGCGGGCCGATGATCTCGCCGGGGCCGTCGATCACCGCGGGCGGGGCGCGGCGCAGCACGCGCACGAAATCGAGGCGGCGGTAGTCGGCGGCGGGCCGCAGGCGCTGGCGCCCGTCGGCGCCGAGCGTCACGCGCCCGATCAGGATGTCCGGCGGATAGAGCCCGCCGTCGCCGGTGGAGACGACCCGGTCGCCGGGCCGCAGCGCCTCGGCCTGGCCGACGAAGTCGAGCGGCGGCGCGACGCTGTTGTCGCCCGAGACCATCACCCGCTGCCCGGAGGGCAGGACCACGCCGGGCACCCGGCTCGAGGCGTCGGTGAGCAGGATGACCCGGGCCGAGCGCTCGCCGACCCCGGCGATGCGACCGACGAGCCCGAGGCCGTCGACCACGGTGGAGCCGTCCGAGACGCCGTCGGCGCGGCCGACATTGACCATGGCCGAGCGGCGGAAGGGGCTGCCGGCATCGGCCATCACCTCGGCCGTCACGTAGGTCAGGCGCGGATTGAGCCGGACGTTGTTGAGCGCGAGCAGCCGGGCGTTCTTCTGCTCCAGCTGCAGCGCCGCCTCGCGCCAGCCCTGCATGCGCTGGACCTCGCGGCGCAGCTCCTCGTTCTGCTGGTAGACCCGGCGCCAGGCCCGCAGATCCGCGATCATGCGCGCCGTCGCCGCGACCGGGCGCAGGGTCCATTCGAAGCCGGGGGTGACGCGGTCGAGCAGGGTGACGCGGAACTGCTCCACCCGGGCGTTGTCGATGCGCCAGACCAGGAAGAGCGCCAGCAGGAGACCGGCGGAAATCAGGATCAGCAGTCTGCGCAGGCTGCCGAAGTAATCGGGATCGGAATCTTTGCCCAACGCCACGCCGTGTCTATGCCTCTGGCTGGGCCGAGCGGCGGCCCGCCCGGACGGATCTCGCGCCCGCCTCAGGTTCCGTATTCTAGCACATGGGAAAGCTGGCTTTCAAATTCGAGCGACTTGCCGGTCCCGAGCGCCACGCAGTTCAGCGGATCCTCCGCCACGGTGATCGCGAGCCCGGTCTGCTCGCGGAGAGCGAGGTCGAGATCGCCGAGCAGGGCGCCGCCGCCGGTGAGCATCACGCCGCGGTCGACGATGTCGGCGGCGAGGTCCGGCGGGGTCTGCTCCAGCGCGGTCATCACCGCCTCGACGATGGTCTGCACGGTCTCCGACAGCGCCTCGGCGATCTGGGCCTGGGTGATCTCCATCTCCTTGGGCACGCCGTTGAGCAGGTCCCGCCCGCGCACGTCGATCCGCCCGCCGACGCCGTCGTCGGGCATGCGCGCGGTCCCCATCTCGGTCTTGAGCCGCTCGGCGGTCGATTCGCCGATCAGGAGATTGTGCTGGCGGCGCAGGTAGCTGACGATGGCCTCGTCCATGCGGTCGCCGCCGACCCGCGCGCTGCGGGCATAGACCACGTCGCCGAGCGAGAGCACCGCCACCTCGGTGGTGCCGCCGCCGATGTCCACGACCATGTTGCCGGTGGGCTCGGCGATCGGCATGCCGGCGCCGATGGCCGCGGCGATCGGCTCGGAGATCAGGCCGGCCTTGCGCGCGCCCGCGGCCATGACGCTCTCGCGGATGGCGCGCTTCTCGACCGGGGTGGCGCCATGGGGCACGCAGACGAGGATCTTGGGCTTGGCCCAGCCGCCGCCGCGGTGCACCTTGCGGATGAAATGCTTGATCATCTCCTCGGCGACGTCGAAATCGGCGATGACGCCGTCGCGCAGGGGCCGGATCGCCTGGATCGAGCCGGGGGTGCGGCCGAGCATCTGCTTGGCCTCCTCGCCGACCGCGAGCACGCGCTTCTTGCCGTCCTTGACCGAATAGGCGACCACCGAGGGCTCGTTGAGCACGATGCCCTTGCCCTTGATGTAGATGAGGGTATTCGCCGTGCCGAGATCGATCGCCATGTCGGACGAAAAAAGGCCTCTCAATCCGCCGATCATGCGCTTTGCCCTTCGACCTCGAACCGGGTTGTCGTCGTCGCTTCCTTGCGCGCCGGGACGCCCGATCCATATAGGCCGCCGCGAAACTCAGCGTAAAGGCCCCGTCAAGCCGGAGCGGGTGCAGGAAGGCTTTTTTTTACAACTTTGAGTTGAACTGTTGCGCAATTGCACGGCTTCGCGCCCCGCTTTCGCGGGCCGGAGAGCCGTGGGCCGCGGCGGGCGGCAGCGGGGCCGGTGCAACGGGTTTCCGGCGCCCGGCGCGAGGCCGCAGGGGCCGCTTCGCGCCGGGCAGGGGGCTCAGGCGGTCACCGGATCCTCCTTGTCGGAATGGCCGGTGCGGAGCTCCTGCGAGACGACTTGCGCGGATTCCCCCGGATGCACCGCGCGCGCCCAGAGGTAGAAGCCGAGGCCGATCACCGCCCAGCCGCCGGCGATCGCCCATTCATAGGGCCAGACCAGCGCCGCGGGGCTGCCGGGCATGTAGAGGAAGATGATCCCGACCGCGAGGATCAGCGCGCCATATCCGACCGCCATGCCGTTGCGCACGTAGAAGGGCCGGTTCATCTCCGGCTCGCGCCTGCGCAGCACGAGGAACGAGGCGGCCACCGCGGCATAGGCGACCACGATCCCCAGGCCGCCGGCATCGACCAGCCAGACCAGCGCCCCGCGGCCGAAGAGCGGCGCGATCACCGAGAGCGCGCCGACCATCAGGATGGCGTTGACGGGGGTGTTGTACCTGGGGTGCATCCGGCCGAGGAAGGCCGGCAGCATGCGGGCATGCGCCATGGCGTAGATCGCGCGGCTGCCGCCGACGAGAAACGCGTTCCAGCTGGTGATGATGCCGCCGATCCCGGCCAGCACCAGGAGCTTGCCGGCCCAGGAGCCGCCGAAGACCGTGGTCATGGCGTCGGCCGCGGCCAGGGTCGAGGCCGCGGATTCCTCCGCCGACAGGGCCAGCGACACCGCCAGGATGATGGCGATGTACCAGGCCACCGCCATCACCACCGAGATCACCAGGATCCGGCCGATCTGCTTGTAGGGCAGGTCGATCTCCTCGGCCGCCTGCGGGATGACGTCGAAGCCCACGAACATGAAGGGCGTCATGATCAGCACCGCCAGCATGCCCTTGGCGCCGCTGACGAAGAGCGGCTCCATGTTGGCGCCTTCGCCGTTGAAGAGCGCCCCGGTGATCAGCATGATGCCGACGACCAGGATCAGGAGCGTCACGACCTTCTGCAGCAGCGCGCTCGACTTGATGCCGAGGATGTTGATCCAGGTCATGACCACCGCGCCGACCATCCCGACCAGCGCCCAGGTGAAATAGACCTCCGACCCGGCGAAGGTCCACATCAGCCCGACCTTGTAGTTGGGGAAGAGATGCTCGATGACCGTCGGCAGCGCCACCGCCTCGAAGGCCACGACCGAGATATAGCCCAGGATGATCGCCCAGGTGCAGAGGAAGGACCCGCCCATCCCGAAGGCGCGGTGGCTGTAGACATGCTCGCCGCCGGTCAGCGGCATGGCGGCGGCGAGTTCGGCATAGGTCAGGCCGATCAGGATCACCGCCACCCCGCCGATGGCGAAGGCGAGCATCGCGCCGAGCGCCCCGGCCGATTGCACCCAGCCGCCCGCCAGCACCACCCAGCCCCAGCCGATCATCGCGCCGAAGGCGAGCGCCAGCACCTCCTTGTTGTTGAGAACACGTACGAAATTGCCTTGTGACATCACCCCGACCCCTCGTTCGGAAATTTGCTGCCGGTCCGATCGCGGCCGCTTCCGCGCATGCGGAGGCGCCGGGCGGACGCGAGAACCGCGTAATCGTCAACCGTTCACTTGCGGCAGGCTGCCTCAATCGCCGTTCGATTGGAAGACGTCAGTTTCGCGACAGGGGACCGGCGGGCGGCGCGGAAGG
>NZ_DAIUBO010000053.1:0-19681 GCF_036846665.1 Amaricoccus sp.
CTCTGGCCGGCGCCGGGCTTGGGGCCGCGCGACGGCGGGCGCCGCTTGGTGCGAGCCGGAGCCTCCACCGCCGCCGGCGCGCTGGGTGCTGCGAAGCCCTCGGGCAGCTCGGACATGCGGATCGTCTGGCGTGTCAGCTTCTCGATGTCGCGCAGGAAGGGCCGTTCGTCGCCGGCCACGAAGGAGAGCGCGACGCCGTCGGCCCCGGCCCGCGCGGTGCGGCCGATCCGGTGCACGTATTGCTCGGGCACGTTGGGGATCTCGTAGTTGATGACATGGCTCACCCCCGGCACGTCGACGCCGCGCGCCGCGATGTCGGTGGCGACCAGCACGCGGCAATGGCCCGAGCGGAAGGCCGCCAGCGCGCGTTCGCGCTGGGGCTGGCTCTTGTTGCCGTGGATCGCGGCGGCCTCGATCCCGGCGGAGCCGAGCTGCCTGACCACCCGGTCGGCGCCGTGCTTGGTGCGGGTGAAGACCAGCGCGCGGTCGATCGAGGGCTCGTGCAGGGTCAGGGCCAGCAGCGCCGGCTTCTGGGACTGGTCGACGAAGACCGCCGTCTGCTCGATGCGATCGACCGTCGTGGCGGCGGGTGTCACCGCCACCCTGGCCGGATCGGTGAGATAGCTGCCCGCCAGCTCCGCGATCGCCGCGGGCATGGTGGCGGAGAAGAACAGCGTCTGGCGCCGCCGCGGCAGCAGCGGGACGATGCGTCGCAGGGCGTGGATGAAGCCGAGGTCGAGCATCTGGTCGGCCTCGTCGAGCACCAGCACCTCCACATGGTCGAGGGTCATGGCGCGGCGGTCGATCAGGTCGATCAGCCGCCCAGGCGTGGCCACCAGCACGTCGGTGCCGCGTTCCATCTGCCGGATGTGGCGGTTGATCGGCACCCCGCCGAAGACCGTCGCCACGGTCAGTTTCAGGAACTGTCCGTAGGCACGGAAGGACGCGGCGATCTGGCCGGCGAGCTCGCGTGTCGGGGCCAGCACCAGCACGCGGGTGGATTTGCGCGGCGGATGCCCGGGCTTCCTGGCCAGCCGGTCGAGGATCGGGGCGGCGAAGGCCGCGGTCTTGCCGGTGCCGGTCTGGGCGATGCCCAGGAGGTCGCGGCCGGCCAGCGCATGCGGGATCGCCTGGATCTGGATCGGCGTGGGCTCGGTATAGCCCCTGGCCGCCAGCGCCTCGACGATGGGCGCGGCGAGCGCGAGGTCGGAGAATTTCGTCATTGTCTGCCTTCGGTATGCGGGAACGCGCGGCATACCTCGCCGGTCAGGGCGATGCCGCGGGCGCGGATGGTACGGCCCGCGTGAATTCAGGACGCAAGATATGGCATGCGTGTCGGGAGGCTCGCAGATCCGGCACCCGCCGGTTCGCTTCACGCCGATCCTGCCCGGCCGCCCCGGAGGGTGGCGCATGGGCCGCATATGCGGCGTTCGGGCCGGGAAGTCAAGCGCCATGCTGCACTGCGGAATCGGCGGACGGGCGCGGGGCGGCGGGGCGGGTCGGGGCGCGCGCGCCATGAACCGGATCCGCGGGATCGCGCCCGTCCGCCTCGCCGGCGGGCTTGTGCGGCGCTTGATGGGGGCCGGCCTTTCCCCTACACCCATGACGGAAGTCGAAGACCCGGGGGCAGGACGATGGCTGGACTGATGAGCGGCAGGCGCGGCCTGATCATGGGGGTCGCCAACGACAAGTCCATCGCCTGGGGGATCGCCCAGGCGCTGCACGAGCAGGGCGCCGAGATCGCCTTCACCTATCAGGGCGAGGCGCTGGGCAAGCGCGTCACGCCGCTCGCCGCCTCGGTCGGATCGCAGATCGTGCTCCCCTGCGACGTCAGCGACGAGGCCTCGCTCGACGCCACCTTCGCGGCCCTCGGCGAGAGATGGGACCGCCTCGACTTCCTGCTCCACGCCATCGGCTTCTCCGACAAGGCGGAGCTGCGCGGCTCCTATACCGAGAACACCACGGCGGCGAACTTCACGCAGACCATGCTGGTCTCGGTCTATTCCTTCACCGCCGCGGTCGCCCGCGCCGCGCCGCTCATGTCCGGGGGCGGCTCCTGCCTGACGCTCACCTATTACGGCGCCGAGAAGGTCATGCCGCATTACAACGTCATGGGCGTGGCCAAGGCGGCGCTGGAGGCCTCGGTCAAGTACATGGCCATGGATCTCGGGCCCCGCGGCATCCGCGTCAACGCGCTCTCCGCCGGGCCGATGAAGACCCTCGCCGCCTCGGGCATCGGCGATTTCCGCTACATCCTGAAGTGGAACGAGCTGAATTCGCCACTCCGGCGCAACGTGACCCCTTCCGACGTGGGCAAGTCCGGTCTCTACCTGCTCTCCGACCTCTCCTCCGGGGTGACCGGCGAGACCTTGCATGTGGACGCCGGCTATCACGTGGTCGGCATGAAGGCCGAGGATGCGCCGGACATCGACGTGGTCTCGGGACGCAAGGAGGCGTGATGTCCGAGCAGCTGCCGCACGAGAAGGGCTTCCATGTCAGCTGGGACCAGATCCACCGCGACGCCCGCGCGCTCGCCTGGCGGCTGGACAAGCAGGGCCCCGACGACGGCGCCTGGCGCGCGGTCGTCGCCATCACCCGCGGCGGCATGGCCCCGGCGATGATCGTCGCGCGCGAGCTCGACATCCGCTGCGTCGACACGATCTCGATCAAGTCCTACGACTGGCAGGAGCAGGCCGAAGCGGAGGTGCTCAAGGCGCCTTCGGCGGAGGTCATGGGCGCGGACGGCACCGGCGTGCTGATCGTCGACGATCTGGTGGATACCGGAAAGACGCTGGAGCTGGTGCGCGGGCTCTATCCGAAGGCGCATTTCGCCACCGTCTACGCCAAGCCCCAGGGAAGGGCGATGGTCGACACCTACATCACCGAGGTGAGCCAGGACACCTGGATCTTCTTTCCCTGGGACATGGCGCTGCAATACGTGCGCCCCTATCGCGGGGAGTGAGGGCGGCGGCTCATCGCTTCGTGATGCGCCGGCGGATGCGCGGCGGGGCGAAAGGCGCTATTGCGGCAGCATGAACCGACGCGCGCTCCTCGCCTGTCTCGCCGCGCTGCCGCTCGCCGCGGCCCTGCCCGCGCACGCCGCGGGCGTCAACGTCTCGGCGATCAACGGCTACCTGCTCGGCCTGCGCTCGGCGCAGGGGCGGTTCCGCCAGACCAACCCGAACGGCTCGACCCAGACCGGCCGGTTCTACCTCGCCAAGCCGGGCCGGATCCGCTTCGAATACGACACGCCCAAGGGCGCCATGGTGATCGCCGACGGCGAATGGGTCGGGGTCTTCGACCCGAAGTCGAACCGCAACCCGACGCGCTATCCGCTGTCGAAGACGCCGCTCTCGCTCCTGCTGCGCGACCGCATCAGCCTCGCCGAGCCCGGCTTGGTGCTGGGCGCGACCCGCGACGCGAACGGGACAGACATCACCGTGGTCGACCCGCGCGCGCCGGGCGAGGGCCGCATGGTGATGCGCTTCTCCGACGATCCCATCGTGCTGAAGCGGTGGGAGATCACCACCAAGACCGGCCAGCGCACCAGGGTCGCGCTCACCGAGTTCCGACCAGGGGTGGCGATCAACGGCAGCCTCTTCAACATCGAGCTGGCGGCGTCGAAGTACCGCTGAGTGGCGGCGCGTTTCCGGCCCCGGGGCCACGGGTGCCGGCCGGAAGGCGCCGATCGCCGGTTTCCCCGTCGCCGGATCGGTTTACATCCCCGAAGCGGTGCGCCATCTGGACGGGGCTCGGGGTGTGGTTTCAGACGGGTGCGGCCGTTCCGGGCCGCTCCGGCGGCAACCGAGGCCCCGGGCTGTGCCGCCGATGCGATGGGAGACGTCATGACTGGGTTGGAACGCATGGACTTGGCGGGTGCCGAAACGGCCCACCGCCCACGGAGGATCCCGTCCTGGGCTCCGGGGGCATGGCTTCTGGTGCTGGCCGCCTTCCTCTGGGTGCCGGCGGCGAAGGCGCAGCCGGAATTCGCGCCGCAGCTCGGGGACGCCGAGCCGTTCTCCTTCGACCTGCTCAAGGCCCGCGCCGAGGCGCTGGCGGCCGAGCCCTTCGTTCCCTACGCGGTGCAGAAGCCCGAAGCGCTCGACGCCATCGACTACGATGCGCATTGGCGGATCCGCTTCCGGCCGGAGGCGACCGTCACGGTGGGCGATGTCCCCCTCCAGTTTTTCCACCTCGGCCGCTACTTCCGCGAGCCGGTGGTGATGCATGTCGTGGAGGGCGGCGAGGCGCGGGAGATCCTCTACAGCGCCGATTTCTTCGACATTCCCGAGGACAGCCCGGCGCAGGCGATCGAGGACGTCGCCGGCTTCGCCGGCTTCCGGATCATGCGCGAGGATCTCGAGACCGACTGGATCTCCTTTCTCGGCGCGGCCTATTTCCGCACGGACGGCCCCGACACCCAGTACGGGCTCTCGGCGCGGGCCGTCGCGATCGACCCCGGCCTCGCGTCCCCGGAGGAGTTCCCGCGCTTCACCGAGTTCTTCATCGAGGACGGCGGCGAAGGCGATGCGGACGTGACCATCTATGCGCTGATGGACGGACCGAGCGTTGCCGGCGCCTACCGGATCGCGGCGAGCAATGACGACGGACAGGTGCTGGATATCTCCAGCGCGCTCTATTTCCGCAATCCCGTCGGCCGGCTGGGCGTAGCCCCCCTGACCTCGATGTACTGGTATTCGGAGAGCAACCGGGTGCAGGCCTTCGACTGGCGCCCCGAGGTCCATGATTCCGACGGGCTCGCCATCACCACCGGGACCGGCGAGCAAATCTGGCGTCCGCTCAACGATCCCGACCGGGTGGTGACCTCGAGCTTCGCCGACGAGAACCCGCGGGGCTTCGGGCTCCTGCAGCGCGACCGCAGCTTCGAGAACTACCAGGACGACGGCGTCTTCTACGACCGGCGGCCCTCGGTCTGGATCGAGCCCATGGGCGACTGGGGCAGGGGGGCGGTGGAACTGGTCGAGCTGCCGACGGATGACGAGATCCACGACAATATCGTCGCCTATTGGCAGCCCGCGGATCTGCCGGGCGCCGGTGATGCGCTGGCCTTCGACTACCGCGTCCACTGGGGGCGCGGCCTTCCGGTAACGCCGGTCGTCGCGAAGACCACGGCCACGAGGATCGGTGCCGGCGGCGTTCCGGGCCAGCCGCGCCCGGCGGATCAGGTCAGATACGTCATCGATTTCGAGGGCGGCGGGCTGGAGGCGCTGACCGCCTCCGACGGGGTCGAGCCGGTCGTCACGGCGGGCGAGGGGGCCTCGGTCGTGCGCGCCTATGCCCTGCCGATCGTCGGCACCGGCGGCTGGAGAATGACCTTCGACCTCCAGATCGCCCCCGGAACGGAAACCGTCGACCTGCGCGCCTTCCTCCGGCAGGGTGACGAGGCACTCACCGAGACCTGGCTCGGGCAGTTGCACCCGGGACAGCTGGGGCTCGCCGGGCCCCACTGATTCCGGCGACCCGTCGGAGCCGCCCCGCGCGACCCGGGGCCGCTCTCCGGGCCGCGGCAGCGCACCCCGCCGCTTCCATCATGTTCCGGTTGCGAGTCCCAGCCCCATCGCCGGTTGCGCCGACATCAGGTCATCGGAGTGGACGGGCGGCCTGCGCTCGGAACGGCGACCTCCGGCATGGCGCCGATCAGCATCTGGGCGTATTCGGTCTCGGGGGCGTCGAAGATCTGGGCGGTCTCCCCTTCCTCGACGAGTTCGCCGCGGTAGATGAGCGCGACCCGGCTGCAGAGGTAGCGGACGACCGCGAGATCGTGGCTGATGAAGAAATAGGTGAGCCCGAGCCGGTCCTGCAGGTCGCAGAGCAGGTTCAGGACCTGCGCCTGCACCGAGACGTCGAGCGCCGAGGTCGGCTCGTCCAGCAGCAGGAGTTCCGGCCCCGAGGCGAGCGCGCGGGCGATGCAGATGCGCTGCCGCTGGCCGCCGGAGAATTCGTGCGGAAAGCGGCGCAGGTGCTGCGGCCCGAGGCCGACCAGCGACAGAAGCTCCGCCGCCCGCTCGGTACGCTGGCGGCCATTGAGGCCGAGCACGTCCTGGTGCACCACCATCGGCTCGGTGACGATGTCCTGCACCGTCATCCGCGGGTTCAGCGAGGCGTAAGGGTCCTGGAACACGATCTGCACCCGCGCGCGCAGACGCCGGAGTTCGGCGCCCGAGAGCGTCGCGAGGTCGCGCCCCTCGAAGAGGATCCGCCCCGATGTCGGCTGCTCGAGATGCAGGATCGAGCGCGTCAGCGTGGTCTTCCCCGATCCGCTCTCGCCGACGAGCCCGAAGCTCTCGCCCCGATCGACCGAAATCGAGACGCCCTTCAGCGCCTGAACCTCGGCCGACCGGCCGAACATGCCGCGGCGGCCCGGATAGACCTTCGAGACGTTGTCGATGACCAGGATCGGCTCAGGCATGGGCGGCGGCCCTTTCCTCTTCGACGCGGATGCAGGCCGCGGCATGTCCGGCCCCGACGTCCACCGCCGGCGGCAGCGCCCGGGTGCAGGCGGGGATCGCCAGCGGGCAGCGGGGCGCGAAACGGCAGCCGGGCGGCGGGGCGATCAGGTTCGGCACGGTCCCGCCCAGCCCCTGGAGCGCGCCGCGCCGGGTCTCCTTCGTCGGGATCGCCGCCATCAGCGCGCGGGTGTAGGGATGCGCCGGGCGCTCGATCACCTCGGCGACCGGGCCGCTTTCGACGATGTTGCCGGCGTACATGACCGCGACATGCGTGCAGGTCTGCGCCACCACGCCGAGGTTGTGGGTGATGAGGATAACGCCGATGTCATGGTCGGCGACGGTGCCTTTCAGCAGCTTGAGGATCTGCGCCTGAACCGAGACGTCAAGCGCGGTGGTCGGCTCGTCGGCGATCAGCAGATCCGGCCGCCCGATCAGCGCCATCGCGATGAGCACGCGCTGGCGCATGCCGCCGGAGAACTCGTGCGGATAGTTGTCGAGCCGTGCCTCGGGGTTCGGAATCCCGACCCGGTCGAGCATCGCCGCCGCGAGGCGCCGCGCCGCGCGCTTCCGCTCGCGCCGGCCGACGCGGGGCGGGCAATCGAGGATCGTGGGATCGTGGCTCGCGGCGGCGAGGGCGACGTCGACGAGTTGCTCCCCGATCCGGTAGGCCGGGTTGAGGTTGGTGGTCGGGTCCTGGAAGATCATGCCGATCCTCTTGCCGCGGAGCGCTTCGACCGCCGAGATCGGCAGTTTCAGCATGTCGCGCCCCTCGAAGCGGATCTCGCCGCGCAGGTAGCGCGCCGGCGGGCTCGGCAACAGCCGCGAGATCGAGAGGCCGGTCAGCGACTTGCCGCAGCCGGATTCGCCGACGAGGCCCCAGATCTCGCCCCGGCGGACGGTGAGTTCGATGCCGTTCAGGACGTGTGCGTGGCCGTCGAAGCTCGACATGGTCAGGTGCAGGTCGCGGATGGCGAGAAGCGGCGTTTCCATCTCAGCGCCTCGCCTTCGGGTCGAGGAGGTCGCGCAGGCCGTCGCCCAGAAGGTTGAAGCCGAAGACCGCGAGGAACATCGCCATGCCGGGAGCCATCGCCGTCCACCAGTAGTCGGGCATGTAGGACCGCGACAGCGACAGCAGCGTTCCCCATTCCGGCGTCGGCGGCCGCACCCCGATGCCGATGAAGCCGAGGCCCGCCACGGTCAGGATGGCGAAGCCCATGTCGAGCGACATCTTGACGATGATCGGCGAGACGACGTTGGGCAGGATGTGGCGGAAGAGGATGCGCCGCGGCGAGGCGCCGATGGCGCGGGCGGCGGTGACATAGGTCTCCTCGCGCGCCGCCAGCACCTCGCCGCGGACGAGCCGGGCGTAGCCGGGCCACCAGCTGAGCGAGATCGCGATCACCATGTTGACGAAGCCGGGCCCGAGTGCGGCGGCGATCGCCATGGCGAGGATCAGGCTCGGGATGGTCAGGGTGAGGTCGGTCAGCCGCATCAGGGCCTCGTCGGTCCAGCCGCCGGCGAAGCCGGCGACGGCGCCGACGAGGGTGCCGATCACCGTGCCGATCAGCACCACCCCGAAGCCCGCGAGGACCGAGACCGTGGTGCCGGCCATCACCAGCGACAGCACGTCCTGCCCGAGCTCGTTGGTGCCGAAGGGATGGGCCGCCGAAGGAGGCTGGAAACGCGCGGCGGTATCGACCGCACCGGCGACCTGGTCGGGGTAGGGGGCGAGGAGCGTGCCGAAGATCGTGAAGAACAGCACGATCCCCACGATCACCGCGCCGATCACCGAGAGCCGGCTCTGGCGGAATCGGAAGAGCGCGCGGCGCAGCCTGTCGCCGCCGGCGGACACGGGGGCGGGTGCGGGCTCGTGGGCGAGATCCGTCATGAGTAGCGCACCTTCGGGTTAATGACCCCGTAGAGGAGGTCGATGACGAGATTGGCGAAGACGAAGAGGAGGCCGATGACGAGGGCGACGCCGATCACCGGCATCATGTCCTGGGAGACGATGGCCTTGGTGGCGTAGAGGCCGAGCCCCGGCCAGTCGAAGACCGTCTCGACGAGCACGGTGCCGCCCAGGAGCCAGCCGAAATAGAGCCCGATGACCGTGAGCGTCGCCGAGACCGCGTTGCGGGCCACGCATTTGAACAGGATTTTGCGCTTCGGCAGCCCCAGCGCCCGCGCCGTCGTCACGTAGTCCTGCTGCATCACCTCGATGGTCGAGGCCCGCATCATCCGCATGATGGTGGCGAGCGGCGAGAGCGACATCGCCACGGCCGGCATCGCCAGATGCGCGAGGGCGGAGCGGAAGACCTGGGTGTCGCCGGCGAGGAGCGAATCGACGAGCAGGAAGCCGGTCACCCGCGGCGGCGGGATCATGATGATCGGCAGCTGGCCGCCGAGCGGCAGCCACATCAGCCACATGGCGAAGCAGAGCTGCAGAAGCAGCCCGAGAAAGAAGCGCGGCATCGAGATCGCGCCGATCGCGAAGACCTGCGAAACGTAGTCCGGCCACCGGTTGCGCCAGACCGCGGTGAGGAGGCCGAGGGGAATGCCGATCGCGACGGCGAGGAACATCGCGGCGAAGACGAGCTCGAGCGTCGCCGGCAGATAGGCGGCGATGTCGGCCGCGACGGGGCGCCGGGTGAGGAGCGAGGTGCCGAAGTCCCCGTGCAAGAGGCCGCCGACATAGCGCAGGTACTGGGACCAGACCGGCTGATCCAGACCGAACTGCTGCGCGAGCGCTTCGATCTCGGCCTGGGTCGCATTCGGCCCCGCGGCCAGCGCCACCGGGTCGCCGGGCAGCAGCCGCGCGATGGCGAACATGATGATCGTCAGCCCGATGATCACGGGGATGAGCAGAAGAATCCGCCTGACGGTGAAATAGAGCATGGGTCCGCCTCGTCGGAATGGGCCGGAACGGGTCCGGGCGGGAGCCTCCCCCGCCCGGACGGCGGTCAGCCGAGCGACAGCGGCCAGGCCTCGATCGCGTTCGAGGCGACCGGGGTGAAGCTGTAGCCCTGCACCGCGTCGCGCATGCCGAGCTTGCGCCGCTCGAGCACCCCGAAGATGTCGGGCGCGTCCGCGACGACCTTCTCCTGGAACGCGCCGTAGATCGCGATGCGCTTGTCGGTATCGATCTCCGAGCGGCCGGCCTCGACCAGCGCGTCGACCTCGGGGTTGCTGTAGACCGGGTTCTGCCAGCTGCCGTTCCGCGAGGAGTGATAGGCGGCGAAGGCGATGTTGTCCGGGTCGCCGTAGTTCGCGGTCTGATAGACCGGGAAGAGGTCGGGGAAGGTCTCCGGCGACTGGCAGAGCGCGACCATGTCCGGCCAGTTCAGCGGCTGGATGTCGAGGCCGATGTTGAGCTGCTTGAGGCTGTCGAGCATGATCAGCGCCCAGCGTCGCTGCTGCTCGAGCCCGGAGACATGCACCATCTTCAGCGTGAAGCCGCCCTCGGGCTGCGCGCTCTTGGCCAGGTATTCCCTGGCCTTGTCGAGATCGGTCCGAGGAACCTCGAGATCCGGGTTGAACCCGAGGATGCCGATCGGCAGCGGCCCCACCATCAGATCCGCATAGCCGGCGGCGTCGAGGATCGCCTGGTAGTTGGTAGCCCAGGCGATCGCCTTCCGCAGGTTCACGTCGGCACAGGGGCCCTTCTCGGTGTTCATCTTGATCGAGAAGGTCCGGTATTCCGGCTCGATGATCCGCACGACGGACGGCGCGTCCTGCAGTGCGTCCATGTCCTCGCTCGTCAGGTCGACCGCGACATGCGCCTCGCCGCGCTGGAGCATCAGCCGCTGGGTCGCCGTCTCGCGGACGATCTGCCAGATCACGCCGTCGAGGTTGCCGCCGCCGGGCTGCCAGGCGTTCTCGGCCCGGGCGAGATGATAGAGCGTGCCCACCTGGAAGCGCGCGACGTTGAACGGCCCCGATCCGGCGGTATTGGTCATCAGCCAGGTCTTGCCGTCATCGCCCCCCTCGTTCGCCTCGACCGCCGCCTTCTCCACGACGAAGATCCAGGGCAGCACCTGCAGGAAGGGTGCGAAGGGCACCGCGAGGTCGAACTGCACCGTCTGCGGATCGACCGCCGTCACGCCCTCCGGCGTGACGATGTCGCGGATCATCCAGGAATTGCCCTCGGCCAGTGCCAGGGCGCGCTGGAAGGAGAAGACGACGTCGTCGGCCGTGACCGGATTGCCGCTGTGGAAGACCGCCGCGGGGTTCAGCTTGAACGTGTAGCCCTTGCCGTCCTCGCTCACCGTCCAGCTCTCGGCGAGCCCCGGCACCGGCTCCGGCGGATTGCCGGAGACCCGCACCAGCGGATCGTAGACGTTGCGCAGGAAGAACGAGGCGGAATAGCCGGTCGCCGTGTGCGGGTCGAAGTTCGGGATGTCCTGCCCCGAGGCGATGATCAGGATGTTGTTGCCCGACTGGGCGAAGAGCTGTGCGGGCAGCGCCGCGGTGGCGAGGCCGGCGCCGGCCATGGCCAGCAGGCTTCGGCGGGACATCTGCAACGAGGGTGCGGTCAGCATTTTGGGTTCCTCCGAGCTGGATCGTCGTGTCTTGTGGGAGACCGGCGCGCACCCCGGCGCGCCGGCGAAACATCTCATGCCCAGATCGTGCCCGGGCTTGTCGGATCGGTCTCCGAGCTTTCCGGCACCGTCGACCCGCGATAGTATCGCGCCACATGCTCCGGCGTCACGAGGCCGAGGGCCAGGTCGCGCGCCACGGCCGCCTGCTCGCGCTCCTCCGGGTCGCCGAAGCCGGCGCCGCCGGCGAGCACCAGCTCGACGATCTGGTCGGCGCCGTGCAGCGACACCAGCGCCCCGGTGCCGCAGTCCCGCAGGAGCCGCCCGTCGGAGCCATGCACCAGCCCGCGCGCTCCGCCGCCGGCATGGCCGCCGAAGAGCCCCGGGATCGGATTGTCCACGCCCTCGGGATAGACCGAGACCAGCATCGCGAGCCCGTCTTCGTCGCGCTTGCGGAAGCGCACCACCTGCCCGAGCCCGCCCCTGTGCCGGCCCGCACCGCCCGAGTCGGCGAGGAACGACTTCTCGATCACCAGGATCGGCACCCGGCTCTCCATCAGCTCGATGGAGGTGTTCGCCGCCGAGGTGGGCCAGAGCAGCGCCGAATGCCCGTCCTTGCGGTCCGAGCCGCCCTGTCCGCCGCCGCAGAACAGCATGTCGGAGTAGAACTGCCCGTCCCGGTCCTGGCCGTAGATATTCGCCGCCACCGCGAGGCCGGTGAAGGACTGCACCATGCGAGGTGCCGCCTGCGACAGCGCCCCGAAGATGTTGGGCGCCAGATACCAGCCGGTCCGCGTCCTGAGGTTCACCGAGGCCGGATAGGTCGGGTTCAGGATCGACCCCTCGGGCGCCGTCACCGTGAACGGCCGGTAGCAGCCGGCATTGCCGCGCACCGTCGGCGTCAGCATGCATTTCAGCGGATAGGTCGCATGCGCAGCGGTGTAGTTCAGGGTGGCGTTCAGCCCGCCCTGCGGCAGCTGTGGCGGCACCCCGTCGAAGTCGACGGTGATCGCGTCGTCCTCGACCTTCACCAGCACCGGATAGCTGATCTTCTCGCCGAGCGGGTTGTTGGTGATGGTCGAGCGGTACTCGCCGTCCGGGATCGCCCGGATCGCGTCGCGCATCGCCTTCTCGCTGAGCCCCTGCACCACCTCGGCGAGCGCCCCGAGATCCTGCATCCCGTAGTCCCGCATGAACGCGCCGAGCCGCTCCGCCCCGAGCTTGTTCGCCGCCACGAAGGAGAAGATGTCGCCCAGCACCTGTTCGCCGTTCCGGACGTTCCTGCCGATGAGGTCGATCAGCGTCTGATTCGCCACGCCGGCGTCGAAGAGCTTCATCGGCGGGATCTGGATCCCCTCCTCGTAGATCTCGCGGGCATGGAGCGAGTCCTTGGTGCCGCCGATGTCCGAGACATGCCCGACCGTCCCCATCAGCCCGACGATCTTCCCGTCCCGGAACGCCGGCGTCACGATGGCGATGTCGAAGAGGTGCCCGGCGCAGAGCCAGGGATCGTTGGTGATCAGCACGTCGCCCGGCTTCAGCGTATCGGCCGGATAGACCTCGAGCAGCGCCTTGACCGCGCGCGGCAGCGTCAGGTTGAAGACCGGCATCGCCCGCGGGCTGTGCGCCAGCGTCTCGCCGTCCTTGTCGAGCAGCTCGCAGGCGAAGTCCTGCGCCTCGGCGATGACCAGGCTGAAGGCGGTGCGGCAGACCGTCAGCCACATCTCCTCGACCACGTTGACGAGCCGCGACCACATGATCTCGAGCCCGATCGGGTCGCCCTCGATCCGCGCCACCGCCTGGGCCCGGGTCATCTCCGGCGTCACCAAAGCCTCGGCCGCCGCCACGGCACCCGTCCGCACGGCGAGGTTCAGCCCCGCGTCCACCGTCACGCTGTCGGTCGGCCCGACCACGGTGGTCGACTCGCGCTCCTCGATGATCGCGGGACCGGGGATCTCGTCGCCCGGCCGCAAGGCGTAGCGGTCATAGACCGCGGTTTCGTGCGAGCCGTCGTCGAACCAGCAGATCCGGGTCCCCTTGATCTTCCTCGCCACGTCGCCGCCGCCGGCCGCACCGGTCAGCGCCAGCTTCGGCGTCGGCCCCGCGACCCGCACCCGGAAGTTCACCGCCTCGAACCGCGCCCCCGAGAACGGCTCGGCAAACCGTGCGGAATAGGCGCGCACGAAGGCGTCGCGGATCGCCGGCAGATCGGCCTCGCCGATCTCGGTCAGGGGCAGCGGCACCGAGATGTCGTGCATCTGCCCGACCAGCCGCATGTCGGCGCTGCGCTCGACGATGGCCTCGCCGCGCCCGATCCCGGCACGCTCCAGATGCCGCAGACCCTCTTCCTCGAGATTGCGCAGGAGTCCGTTGACCGCCACCGCGTCGAAGCCGGGCGCGAGTTCCACCCGCAACGAGCGCACGTCCTCGAAGGAGAGCGGCGCCACCAGGAACCCGAGCGCCGAGGCCGCACCGGAGGCCGGCGGGACCAGAACCGAGGAGATCCCCATCGCACGCGCCACGTCCACCGCATGCGCCGGTCCGGCACCACCGAAGCCGACCATGGAATATTCGCGCGGATCCTTGCCGCGCTCGACCAGATGCACCCGCGCCGCCGCAGCCATGCTCTCGACCACGACCTTGTGGATGCCGAGCGCCGCCTGCTCCACGGTGAGGCCCAAGGGCTCCGCCACCCGCGCGATCGCCGTCCGCGCCGCCTCGATGTCGAGCTTCATCCTCCCGCCGAGGAAGAAGCCCGGATCATAGTAGCCGAGCACCAGGTTCGCATCCGTCACCGTCGGCTCGACTCCCCCGAGCCCATAGCAGGCCGGCCCCGGATCCGAGCTCGCCGAATGCGGCCCGACCTTCAGCAGCCCCACCTCGTCGATCGCCGCGATCGAGCCGCCGCCGGCGCCGATCTCGATCATCTCGATCACCGGCGCCTTGATCGGCAGGCCGGAGCCCTTGACGAAGCGGTGCACCCGGGCCGCCTCCATCATCGGCGCGATCTCGGCGCGGCCATCCTCGATCATGCAGGCCTTCGCCGTCGTCCCGCCCATGTCGAAGGAGATCACGTCCCTGAGCCCGGCGCCCTCGCCGAAGAGCGCGGTGGCGAGCCCGCCGCCGGCCGGGCCGCTCTCAAGCAGCCGGATCGGGAAGTCACGCGCGGTCTCCAGCGACACGAGCCCGCCCGCGGAATGCATCAGCCGCAGCGGCCCCGTGAATCCCTCGGTCCGCAGCGCATCTTCGAGTTTGGTCAGGTAGCGATGCATCAGCGGTTGCACGAAGGCGTTGCAGCAGGTGGTCACCGCCCGCTGATACTCGCCCATCTCCGCGACCACGTCGCTCGAGATCGAGACCCGCACCTCCGGGAACGCGCCCCGGACGATCTCCGCCGCCCGCCGCTCGTGCGCCGGATTGGCGTAGGCGTGCATGAAGACCACCGCGATCGCCTCGCAGCCCTGGGCCACCAGCGCCTCGGCCGCGCTCCGCACCGCCGCCTCGTCGAGCGGCGTCACCACGGCGCCGTCCGCGGTCATCCGCTCGTCCACCTCGAGCCGCAGGTCCCGGCTCACGATCGGCTCGGGATAGGTCACGTAGAGGTCGTAGATGTCGTAGCGCTGCTCCGTCCCCATCTCGAGGATGTCGCGGAAGCCGCGGGTGGTGATCAGGCCCACCGGCGCGCCCTTGCGCTCGATCACCGCATTGGTGACCAGCGTCGTGCCGTGGACGATCTCGCTGACCGCTGCATGGCCGATTCCACGCAGCGCCAGCAGCTCCTCGAGCCCCTTCAGGGCCGCCTCGGAAGGATCGTGCGGCGTGGTCAGCCGCTTGTGCAGCGTCACGCTCGCGGCCTTGGCGTCGTAGAGCACGAAGTCGGTGAAGGTGCCGCCGATGTCGAAACCGACGCGCCAGCGGGCCGGGGAAGCGGTCATGCGAAGAGTCCTTTCTCTGGAATCCGGGGGGCGACGAACTTCGCGTCGCCGAGATCTCTGGCGATCCGCGTCGCGCCCGAGGCCAGCGCCGCCAGCATCTCGTCGCGGTCGTCCTCGCCGACCACCGCATGGGGATAGACGATGCAGAGGCTCACCGCCTCTTCGGTGGTCGGGTCGCCGACGGCGATGGCGATCGCGTCGACGCCGGGGGTCGATTCCTGGCTCGAATACGCGAAACCGCTTGCGCGGATCGCGTCGAGCCGCGGCAGCAGGCCGTCGAGCTCCGGCCGTCCCGCATAGACCGCCTGCACCTCCGCGTCGCTCATCCGCGCGAGCAGCGTGCGGCCGGTAGCGCTGCCGTGGGCGGTCAATCGCCGGCCGATGTTGCTGACGACCCGCAGGTCGTTGGTGCCGGGAAAATCGGCGACGGCCGTCACCTCGCGCCCCTCCCGCAGCGATACGTAGCCGGTGTGCCCGAAGCGCTCGGTCACCGCGGCCACCACCTCTCCGGCCTGTCCGATCACGCCGAGCGACTTGCGGAAGGCCGACGCCAGATCCAGCATCATCCGTCCCGGCCGGTGGCGCCGGGTGTCGCCGATCGTCTCGAGCATGCCGGCGTCACGCATCGCCTTCAGGAGCCGCGAGGCATTCGCCTTCGGGATTCCGAGTCGCGTCGTCACTTCGGTCACGGTCAGGTCGCTGCAGCCGGAGCCGAACAATCTCAACACGTCCGAAGCGTTCTGCAGCACGGTCATCAGCATTTGTTCCGATTTATGGAACTCATAATTCCATCATTTGCAACCTGATCGCCTATTGCGGCGATTCGATCAAGTAGGAAATGCAACCATCGTTCCGAAAACCGGAATTGTGAGCGCGGTCAGGCCTGCGGCAGATTTCGGCCGAGCCGATGGCGCAGCGCGGATAGTGGCGCAGCATCAACGGACGGACCTCGGTCCGCAGGGTGTGGAGCGACCTTCAGCCTCGGCTTTCGACGATCCGCGCGAAGATGCTCGCCCCGACCGGCAGGATCGTGTCGTCGAACAGGAAGCCGGGATTGTGGAGTGGCACTCCGCTACCATGTCCGAGCGTGAAGAACGCCCCCGGCACCACCCGGAGCAGGTCCGCCATGTCCTCCGACCCCATCGTCGGTTCCGCATCGGCGCTGGCCCGGTCCCCCCCCACGACCTCCGCCGCGGCCCGGATCGCGTCGGCCGCCCGATCCGGATCGTTCTCGAGCACGTCGAAGACCCGCCGCATCTCCAGCCCGATCCCGATCTCATGCGCCCGGGCGAGTCCTTCCGATATCGCCTGCAGCCGCGTCTCGATCAGATCCCTGTCCGCGATGTCGAAGAAGCGGTAGGTCCCGCGCAGCACCGCCTGTCCCGGGATCACGTTGTAGGCGGACCCGGAATGGAACTCCGTCACCGACACCACCGCGGGATGCGTGGGGTCCATGTTCCGCGCCACGATCCGCTGCAGTTCGCCGACCAGCCCCGCGCCGATCGCGATCGGGTCCGCGCTCATATGCGGCATCGCCCCGTGGCTGCCCCGCCCCTCGATCTCGATGTCGAAGAATCCCGCCCCGGCCTGCGCCCGTCCCGGCCGGATCCGCACCCGTCCATGCGCATCGTAGGGAGAATTGTGCAGACCGTAGAGTTCGTCGCACGGGAATCGCTCGAAGAGTCCCTCCGCGAGCATCGCCCGTGCGCCGCCCAGTCCCTCCTCCGCCGGCTGGAAGATGAACACCACCCGCCCCGCGAAATTCCGGGTCTCGGCGAGATACCGCGCCGCTCCGAGCAGCATCGTCACATGCCCGTCATGGCCGCAGCCGTGAAACACGCCTTGGTTCCGCGACCGATAGGGGAGGTTGGTCATCTCCTCCATCGGCAGCGCGTCCATGTCGGCACGCAGGCCCACCGTCCGCCCGGGCCGGTTCCCGTCGAGAACGCCGACGACGCCGGTCCGTCCGACGCCGGTCGTGACGTCGATCCCCCAGCCCGCCAGCAGCTCCGCGACCCGCGCAGAGGTCCGGTGTTCCTCGAAACCGATCTCCGGATGCGCGTGCAGATCGCGACGGATCGCGGTGAGATCGTCGCAGAATCCCGAGATGCGCTCGATGGGGGGCAAGATCGCTCCGGCAGGGAAGGCAAAGGTCGACGTTGGGTGTGCAGGCACGGCGAGAGGCGAACGGTAGCGTCAACGCCCCCAAGCCGGCAAGGTCCCGCTTCAGTCCAAGCGGGCGCCGACGCGTCGCTCTTCGCCACGAGGTCGCCTGCGCAAGGCAACGATACCAGGAAAACCCGGATTCGGCTTGTCGATCTCATCCGTCGAATGGAGCTTCGCCCGGTTTTGCTGGGGGAAGGTCATGTAGGCGAGCACGTCGTCCTCGGCGTCGTCCATGCGGGCGGCGAGCTTCGGGACGCTGGGGCGGAGCTGGTCGGCGACGCGGCGCCACCGCTGCTTCGCGCTCTCCGGATCACCTGGCTCTTCGACACGCCGCACATGCCGCGCGCCTTGACGAGGTCGTCGACCGAGCGTGTCGAGACCCCATGGATGTAGGCCTCCTGGATGAAGGCGGTCAGGGCCTTCTTGGCCATGCGCCGCAGCTCGAGGAAGCCGGGAAAGCAGCAGGCCCTCCGGATCTTGGGGATGCGCAGCTCGACAATGCCGGCCCGCGGCTCCCAGACCCGGTCGCGATACCCGTTGCGCTGGACGAGCCGCTCGGCACTCTTCTCCCATGGGGCGCACCCGTGAGGCCGCCGACTTCCAGCTCCATCAGCCGCTCCGCGGCGAAGCCGATCATCTCGCGCAGCAGGTCCGCGTCGGGGGTCTTCTCCACAAGGCTCTGCAACGTCATCATCTCGTCGGTCATCGTGAGGTCTCCAGTCAGGTTGGCTTCCACAAACCCGACCATCGCCGAAGATCGCGCGATGACCACTGCGTCGCCGGCCGCCTGCCAGCGCGTCAATCCGCGCAGGCAGCCGCCGACGCTACCGTCCAGCTACACCGCGACCGGGGACACGACCTCGCGCGACCGGTCAGAGCCTTTGCAGCACGACTATCTCGGAGCCCACGAGTCCGTCGCAGGCGTGGTAGGCGGCCAGTTCCGCGCGCAGATCGTCGAGCAGACGGCTGCCTTCGAGGCGTGATTCCATCGCCGCGACGCGCGCCTCGAGCGGGCGGTAGTAGGTGTCCATCGCCTCCCGCCCCATGTCGAAATGCCCGAGCACATGGTAGCCGGCGCGCCTGGCCTGCTCGAGCCGGACGGGAACGCGGGTCATGGCCGGGTATTCCGTCGCCCAGAAGGCCCGCAGCGCCTCCGAGGGTTCATCGGTCCGCCACATCATCTCGGAGAACACCAGCGCGCCGCCGGGGCGCAACAGCCCCCGCCAGTCGCGCATCGCGCGCTCGACGCCGATGATGTAGGCGCTGCCCTCGGCCCAGATCACGTCCCAGGGGTCATCCGGCACGGGCAATTGCGCCATGTCCAGGTTGCGGATCTCGACCCGGTCGCCGAAGCCCTTCGCCGCCACCCGGTCGCGAAGTCGGTCCAGCGCCCCTTCGGCCGTGTCAGTCGCCAGGATCCGCGCCGTGGTCGCCTCGGCCAGCGTCATCGTCGCCATGCCGGGGCCGCAGCCGATCTCGAGGAGCGTCTCTGGCGCGAAGGGCACCATGGCCAGCGCGCGTCGCGTCGCGGCCTCGCTCGCCGGTCCCCAGCAGTCGAGCTCGGAGAACACCTCCATCAAGCCCGTCATGTAATCGTCATGTGCGTTCATGTCCTTCGACAGCCACGCGACCCGCGCGGCCTCCCCGCTGGAATATCCTTGTGTGCAGCCGCTCCCGGTCGGCATCGGAATACACGCGATAGCCGTTCGCCTGCCGCGCGGCCCTCAGCAGCCCGAGCTTCTCGTAGTAGAGCAGCGTCGCGCGTGACCGCCCCACGCTCTCCGGCAGTTCTGAAATCCGCATCATCCGCTGCCTTGTCCGTCTACGCCGATTCTCGACCGTCGAGGCCGTCCTAAGGTGTGAAGCTATAGACAGGTCAAGCCGAATTGTGGTGCTACCCGATGCCCGCTGGTCTCGCGACGATCGCAATGAGACGTTGGGCGTGCCGGAGTGGCCCGATCTCCGACACGCCCCGAATTGAACGCAGCCTCGGGCGCGGCGGCGCGGCCGGCGAAAACGCGAGCCGGCCGGGTGGGCTCCGAGCGGGTTCGCCGCCACCCTTGCGGCCGCGCCCGATCCGGCCCACCTTCCGGCGTCTCCCGCGGTCCCCGTGCTTGATCTGGGTCCGGGTCACCATCGTCAGCCGCGAACGGCTACTCGGTGTCGGCGGCCTCGGCCGGCGCGGTCTCGGTCATGGTCTGGAACTCGCCGAGAAACTCGGGATGGTTCTGCGCCAGATAGCGCACGATCCGCGCGTTCCCGAGCAGCTTGCCGACATAGCCCTTGATCACGGTCAGATGCAGATGGTCCTGGCCGTAGGTGTCCCGGATCGAGGCAATGCCCTCCTGCAGGCGGGCCAGCTCCTGTTCCATCCGCGCCATCGCCTCGGGTGTGATGCCTTTGACCTTCTTCGGCTTGGAGGTCTCGACCAGCTGGGCCTGCGGCGTTCCTGCGAGGATCGCGTTCACATAGGCGACGGAATAGTTGTTCGCGTTGACCAGCAGTTCCGCGGCCCCGATCTGACGCATGGTCTTCATCTTGCGCAGCGCGTCGAACACCGCGCCGGTCGCGGGCTTGT
>NZ_DAIUBO010000054.1:0-19638 GCF_036846665.1 Amaricoccus sp.
GGGGGGGGGGGGGGGGGGGTTAAAGGCCCGGGGGCGCGTCCGGCACCGCCGGCACGGTCACGAGGCCCGGCGGCGGCGATTCCGGGAAGATCTCGAGCCCCTCGGCCAGCGACCAGAGCACGAGGCGCAGCCGCGTCGGCGCCGGCTTGAGCAGAAGCGGCTGGAAGACGGTGAACTGGCCGAAGCGGACGCCGTGCTTGCGCAGCCCGGCGCGGCTTTCCTGGTCGAGGCCCTTGACCTCGTCGGCGATCGCGCCGCGGGGCACGATGCCGAGCCCCTCCACCAGCCGGAAGGCGACGCCGCGCGCCATGCCCGCCAGCGCCGCATCGTCGCGCAGCGCGATCAGCGGCGCGAAGAGCGCGGCGATCCGGCGGTCGATCCAATGGCCGAGCCGCCGGCGCAGCTTCTCGGCGATGGCGGGGTCGGCGTCCTCGTCGACGAAGGGCTGGATCTGGGGCGAGAGCGGGTCGGGGCCGGCGACGAGCCGGCCCACCGCATGCTCGCCCCACATCAGCCCGCCCTGCTCGGTCACGTCGATCTCGGGGTCGGGGGCGTTGTAGAACCTGTCGGCGCGCAGGCTGAGGACCGGGGCGAGAGCCGCGATGGCGGCGGCACGCAGGGTGCGCGCCTGCTCGGCCTCCGCCGTGGGGTCGAGGCGGAAGCGGAAGCCTTCGAGCCGTCCGACGAACTGGTCGTCGACGGACACCTCGCCGGTCTCGGTGACCTTGGCCAAGAGGCTCTCCTTCTGCTTCAGCCGGCGCATCAGCACCGAGGTGCGCCGGTCCACGAACCGCTGGGTCAGCCGCGCGTGCAGCGCGTCCGACAGGCGGTCTTCTACCGCACGCGTCTCGTCGCGCCAATGGTCCGCGTCGTCCACCCAGCCCTTGCGCTGGGCGACATAGGTCCATGTGCGGATATATGCCAGCCGCCGCGACAGCGCGTCGATGTCGCCGTCGGTGCGGTCGATGCGCCCGATCTGCCCGGCGAGCCAGTCGGTGGGCACGCGGCCGCCGCCATGCAGGAAGCCGAAGAGCCGGGCGCAGAGGCTTACGTGCTCGGAGGCCGAGACCTTGCGGAAATCGGGGATCTGGCAGACGTCCCAGAGGAGCCGGGTATCGGCGGGCAGTGCGAGGCGCGCGCGCAGGTCGCGCGATTCCGAGAGGCTGCGCAGCGTCGCGAGGTCGTCGGCCTCGCGGGCGCGCACCAGTTCGGGGTGGTCGGAGGGTGCCTCGAGGCTGGCGATGAGCGCCTCGGGGCTGTGGAAGTCGAGCCGGTGGTTGCGCCATTGCAGCCGGCGCAGCGGCGCGAACCGGCTGTTCTCGATCGCGTCGATCACCTCCGCGTCGAGCGGCGGCACCTCGCCGGTCACCCCGAAGCTGCCGTCTGTGGTGTAGCGCCCGGCGCGGCCGGCGATCTGCGCGAGCTCGTTGGGGTTGAGGTGGCGGTGGCGGCGGCCGTCGAACTTCACCACGCCGGAGAAGGCCACATGGGCGATGTCGAGGTTGAGCCCCATGCCGATGGCGTCGGTGGCCACGAGATAGTCGACGTCGCCGTTCTGGTAGAGCTCGACCTGGGCATTGCGGGTGCGCGGCGAGAGCGCGCCCATCACCACCGCCGCCCCGCCCTTCTGGCGCCGGATCAGCTCGGCGATGGCATAGACGTCCTCGGTGGAGAAGCCGACGATGGCGCTGCGCGGCGGCATGCGGCTGATCTTGCGGGTGCCGGTCCAGCTCAGCCGCGAGAAGCGCTGGCGGCGCAGGAAGGTCACGCCGGGCACCAGGCTCGCGATGCGGCCGCGCATGGAATCCGAGCCGAGCAGCAGCGTCTCGGTGAGGCCGCGGGCGTTCAGCAGCCGGTCGGTGAAGATATGCCCGCGGTCGGGATCGGCGCAGAGCTGGATTTCGTCGACCGCGAGGAAATCCGCGCCGATGTCGAGCGGCATCGCCTCGACGGTGCAGACCCACCAAGCGGCGCGCGGCGGCACGATGCGCTCCTCGCCGGTGACCAGCGCGACGACCGAGGGGCCCCGGAGCGCGACGATGCGGTCATAGACCTCGCGGGCGAGCAGGCGAAGCGGCAGGCCGATGACGCCGGTGCGATGGCCGAGCATGCGCTCGATGGCGTAATGCGTCTTGCCGGTGTTGGTCGGACCGAGAACGGCCGTCACGCGCGGCCCGCCATCAAGTGCCATCTTCGGATCTCCGGTCGCCTGCGGGCCCCGTCAGATATCGGCGGCGCCCGTCGTCCGTTCCAGACGGAGGATGGTCTCGTTGAGGTTCTCGCGGTTGGGATTGAGCGCCTGCACCGCGCGCAGCGCCCGGAGCGCGAGCTCGGTCTCGCCCATCTGCTCGAACATGAAGGCGAGGCCCGCGAGCGCGCCGAAATGCCGCGGCTCGAGCGCGAGCACCCGTTCGACGTCGGCGATCGAGAGCGCGTATTCGTCGAGCAGGTAGAAGGTCGTCGCCCGCGCGTTCCAGCCCTCGGCGAAATCCGGGGCATGGTCGGTCAGCGCGCTGAAGAGCTCGAGCGCCAGGTCGTAGTCTTCCGACGCCAGTGCCGCATTGCCGCGCTCGAGCAGGAGGTCCATCGCGTCCGATCCCGAATGCGACCAGATCCGCACGATCTCGCCCTCGATGCGCTGCCAGTCGGTGCGGCCGGGCTGGGCGAGCTCGGCGAAGAGAGCGTCGAGCTTCTCGGCCTGTTCCGCCGGCTGTGCGGCGACCGGCGCCGGGGCGGCGAGGCCGAGCGCCCCGGTGGCGCAGAGCATTCTGAGGAGCTTTCCCATTCCGGTCATGATCCCTAGATTAGCGGTCGCTGGGCAGAAATCGAGGGCTGCGCGCCCCAATCCGGAGACCTTTCATGAGCGATATCGTGGCCGCCGCCGTCAAGACCCTCAACGAGAAGCTGGATGGAGAAGGCATCGACGGCTCGGTGAAGTTCGTCATCGAGGACGAGGGCGCGGTGCGCATCGACGAATCCGGGGCGAGTGCCGACGATTCGGAGGCCGATTGCGTGATGACGGCGAATCGCGAGACCTTCGAGGGCATGCTCGGCGGCGAGATCGATCCGACCTCGGCCTTCATGAGCGGGCGGCTGAAGGTCGAGGGCGACATGGGGCTCGCGATGAAGCTGGGCAGCCTGCTGGCATGAGCGAGCCGGCCCCGTTCCATGCCGCCGTCGCCGATGCGCCGGAGGGCGCGCGGGCCTTCTGGCTGACGGCATCGGACGGAGTGCGGCTGCGCGCCGTTTCCTGGGAGGGCGGGACGCGGGGAACCGCGGTGATCTTTCCCGGCCGCACGGAATACGCCGAGAAATACGGGCCCGTGGCCGGGCGCCTGCGCGCGCGGGGGCTGAGCGTGCTGGTGATCGACTGGCGCGGGCAGGGCCTCTCGGACCGGCATGCGTCGCGGCCGACGCTGGGGCATGTGGAGGATTTCCGCGACTATCAGCGCGACGTGGCGGCGCTCATGGCGCTCGAGGCCCGGCTCGACCTGCCGGGGCCGCGCTATCTCTTCGCGCATTCCATGGGCGGCTGCATCGGGCTCAGGACGCTGCTCGAGCGGGCGGAATTCTGCGGCGCGGTCTTCTCGGCGCCGATGTGGCACCTGCAGATGCGGGCCGCGACGCGGGAGCTGACCAGCAAGGTGACGCAATTCGCCAATGTCATGGGGCTGGGCACGCGGCTCACGCCTGGCGCGAACGCGCAGCCGACGACGATGGCGATCGCCTTCGAGGGCAATCCGCTGACCTCGGACCGCGCGACCTTCGACTGGATGCTGGCGCAGATCACCCGCCATCCGGAGCTGGGCCTGGGCGGGCCGAGCATGCAATGGACCTATGCGGCCCTCGAGGAGATGGCGCGGCTCTACGTGGCGCCGCTGCCGAAGGTGCCGGTGCTGACCCTGCTCGGGACCGAGGAGACGGTGGTCTCGACCAGCGTGATCCGCGCCCAGCTCGACAAGATGGAGGCGGGCGAGCTCGTGCTCCTGGAGGAGGCGCGCCACGAGATCTTCATGGAGGTCCCGGCGACGCTGGAGACGGCCTGGCGGCACATCGACGATTTTCTCGCCCGGGTGCCGCTGCGGCGGGGGGCCGAGGCGCGGCTCAGTCGCTGACGCGGGAGAGGAGCTCGAGCGCCGCGGCATGGACGCGCCGGTCGCCGGCCGCCAGCACCCGGCCGCCCTGGTGCGCCGGGCGGCCGCGCCAGTCGGTCACGAGGCCGCCGGCCGCCTCGATCACCGCCTGCGGTCCCTGGATGTCGTAGCTGTGGAGCCCGGCCTCGATCACCAGATCCACATGGCCGAGCGCGACCAGCGCATAGGCGTAGCAGTCGAAGCCGTAGCGCGTGAGCCGCGCCCGGCGGCTCACCGCCATGAAACCCTCGCGCTCGGCTTCGCTGCCGATCTCCGGCCGCGTGGTGTAGAGCACGGCATCGGCGAGGCCCGGGCAGGCGCGCACCCGCATGTCGGAGACGTCGCCGCCGCGACGGTATTCCGCGCGACCGAAGCCGCCCATGAAGCGCTCGCCGGTGAAGGGCTGGTCGACGACCCCGAGCACCGGCCCGGTGCCGTCGTCGAGCCCGATCAGGATGCCCCATGTCGGGGCGCCGCTCAGGAAGGCGCGGGTGCCGTCGATCGGGTCGAGGACCCAGGTGAAGCCGGAGCTGCCGGATTCGCGGCCGTATTCCTCGCCATCCACGCCGTCCCCGGGCCGGCGTTCGGCGATGATCTTCCGCATGGCCGCTTCTGCGGCGCGGTCGGCCTCGGTTACCGGGTCGAATCCGCTCGCGGCCTTGTTGGCCGCGACGAGATCGGGGCTGCGGAAGAGCCGCAGGCAATGCGCGGCGGCGACATCGGCGAGATCGCCGGCAGTCCGCCAGAGCTCCGCCTGCAGTTCGGACCCCACCGCCATCGCTCGACCCCGTCCTTCAGGTATCCTCACCTTCGGGCGGTTTCGGCCATGCGACGGCCTCGGTCAAGACCTGCTTTCAGGCGACGTCGCTGAGGACGCGGGCCAGGTCGAACAGCCGGCGGCGCTGCGCCTCGGGGATCGCGTAGTAGGACCGCACGAGCTCGAGCGCCTCCTTGTCGGCGAGCAGGTCGCCGCGATGGGATTCCGCGCCGGCGATGGCCGCCTCGGCCGCGGATTCCTCGCCGTCGAACCCCTCGAAGAAGAAGCTGATCGAGACGTCGAGCGCCTGGGCGATGTCCCAGAGCCGGGAGGCCGAGATCCGGTTCATGCCGGTCTCGTACTTCTGGATCTGCTGGAACTTGATGCCGACGATGTCGCCGAGCTGCTGCTGGGTCATGCCCACCATCCAACGCCGGTGCCGGACTCGTTTGCCGACATGCACGTCCACGGGATGCTTCATACTCAGTGCTCCGCTATTACTTCATTCTCGCGATACTACCATGCATGATCCGTGCCAAGTCCTCTAGTCCCGGCTGTCGGGCCTTCCCGGCACTCAATCAGGGGTGTTGCCCTGCGGATGGTACGGGATTTTACCACAATCATAGGATGAAATCGAAGGGCCTTGCGAAACCGCAAACGCGACTCGGATACGATTTGCAAACGATTTTGCAGAATGCGAATGTCAACGATCGGTTGATAAACAGTTAATTTCCTTTTCGTCAGGATGCCGCCTGGCGCGATTGCCGCTTGCGTTCGTGCGGGTCGAGGAACCGCTTGCGCAGGCGGATCGAGCGCGGCGTCACCTCGACGAGCTCGTCATCGTCGATATAGGCGATCGCCTGTTCGAGCGTCATGCGGAAGGGCGTGGTCAGCACCACCGCCTCGTCCTTGCCGGCGGCCCGGATATTGGTGAGCTTCTTGCCCTTGAGCGGGTTCACCTCGAGGTCGTTGTCGCGGTTGTGCTCGCCGAGGATCATGCCGGAATAGACCGCCTCGCCCGAGCCGATGAAGAAGCGGCCCCGGTCCTCGAGGTTGAAGATGGCATAGGGGACGGAGACGCCGTCCTCGATCGAGATCAGGACGCCGTTGCGTCGCCCGGGGATCGCACCGCGGTGCGGCGCCCATTCGTGGAAGACCCGGTTGAGCACGCCCGTCCCGCGGGTGTCGGTGAGGAACTCGCCGTGATAGCCGATCAGCCCGCGCGAGGGCACATGCGCGACGATGCGGGTCTTGCCGCCCGCGCCGGTGCGCATCTCGACGAGCTCGCCCTTGCGCTGGCTGAGCTTGTCGACCACCACGCCGGAATATTCCTCGTCGACGTCGATCGTGACCTCCTCGACCGGTTCCAGCCGCTGGCCGCCCTCGTCGCGGAAGAGCACGCGCGGCCGGCTGACCGAGAGCTCGAAGCCCTCGCGGCGCATGTTCTCGATCAGCACGCCCATCTGCAGCTCGCCGCGGCCGGACACCTCGAAGGCCTCGCCGCCGGGGGTGTCGGCGACGCGGATGGCCACATTGGTCTCGGCCTCGCGCATCAGCCGGTCGCGGATCACCCGGCTCTGCACCTTGTCGCCGTCGCGGCCCGCGAGGGGGGAATCGTTGATGCCGAAGGTGACCGAGATGGTCGGCGGGTCGATGGGCTGGGCCGGGATCGCCTCGCTGACCGCGAGATCGGCGAGGGTATCGGCGACGCTCGCCCTGGTCATGCCCGCGAGGCTGACGATGTCGCCGGCCTCGGCCATCTCGATCGCCGCGCGCGCCAGCCCGCGGAAGGCGAGGATCTTGGAGACGCGGAAGCGCTCGATCTCGCGGCCATCGCGGGCGAGCGCCTTCACGGTCTGCCCGGTGCGCACGGTTCCGGCCTCGATGCGCCCGGTCAGCAGCCGGCCGAGAAAGGGATCGGCGGCGAGGGTGGTCGCGAGCATGGCGAAGGGCTCGGCGCGCCGCGCCGCCTGGGCCGGTGCCGGCACGTGGTCGAGGATCATGCGGTAGAGCGCGGAGAGGTCCTTTCGCGGCCCGTCCAGCGCCTCGTCCGCCCAGCCGCTGCGCCCCGAGGCGTAGAGCACGGGAAAGTCGAGCTGGTCGGCGGTCGCGTCCAGCGTCACGAAGAGGTCGAAGACCTCGTTCAGCGCCCGGTCGGGCTCGGCGTCGGGCTTGTCGACCTTGTTGAGCACCACGATGGGCCTGAGGCCCAGGCGCAGCGCCTTGGCGAGCACGAACTTGGTCTGCGGCATCGGGCCTTCGGCGGCGTCGACCAGCAGGAGCACGCCGTCGACCATGCCGAGGATGCGCTCGACCTCGCCGCCGAAATCGGCGTGACCGGGGGTGTCGACGATGTTGATCCGGTGTCCCTGCCAATCGACCGAGGTGGCCTTGGCGAGGATGGTGATGCCGCGCTCGCGCTCGAGATCGTTCGAATCGAGCGCGCGCTCGACGGTGGCCTGGTTGTCGCGGAAGGTTCCGGACTGCTTGAGCAGCGCATCGACCAGCGTCGTCTTGCCATGGTCGACATGCGCGATGATCGCGATATTCCTCAGATCCATTTCGGGCGGTCCTTCGTGCAGGGCACGGCTTCGGGTCCGGCGGCGGGCCGGATTGTCGCGCGGGGCTTAGAGCGGACCGGGGAAAAAGGCAATCGCGGCTCACCCGGCCTCGACGATCTCCTTGAGCCGTTCGAGCCCGCGCTCGTAGTCCGCGCCCACCCAGCGGTCCATCATCAGCCCCATGTAGCGCCCCACCGGGTTCAGCCCCATGTCGGCGCGCAGGCCCCAGGTCACTTCCGTGCCCCCGGTGGCGGCGGCGAGATCGAGCCAGGCCGTGGCGAGCCCCATGTCGCCGAAGTCGAGCGCCGTCGCCACGCGTTCGTTCGGGAGGCTCTCGGTGATCTCCTGGCTGCCGCTGCCGACGCGCGGATCCGCGCTGGTCCATTCCATGCGGTTGCCGACGCCGCTCTCCGGGCCGGTGAAGCTCACGGTCATCTCCGGGTCGACGCCGGACCAGGGCGACCATTGCTGGGCCTGCTGCAGCGAATCGATATGGGGAAAGATCTTCTCGGGCGGGGCGTCGATCAGGATGCTCCGCGTCACGGTCACCTCGCGCGGCAGGAAGAGCGAGACCACCGCGAGGACGATCGCGACGCCGATCAGGACGACGAGCAGGCGTCCGAGAAACCGCAGGAACCGCATGGCCTTCTCCCTCTTCCGGCTCCTATAGTCTTCCACGATTCCGGCGGCGGCACAAACCTCGCCGGACGGATGCGGGGAATTCTCACCGATGCGCGCGATGCAGGTCACCGAACTGGGAGCGCCGCTGGCGTTGCGCGAGGTCCCGCGGCCCGAGCCCGGGCCGGGCGAGGCGCTGGTGCGGGTCCATGCCTGCGGGCTGAACTTCGCCGACACGCTGATGGTGGCCGGGCGCTACCAGGTGCGGCCGCAACCGCCCTTCACCCCGGGCCTCGAGGCCTGCGGCACCGTCGAGGCGCTGGGGCCGGGCGCGTCGGGCCCTGGCCCGGGCACGCGGGTGGCGGTGCATTGCGGCGGCGGCGGGCTGGCGGAGTATCTTTGTGTCGCGGCGGCGCGCTGCGTGCCGGCGCCGGAGGCGATGCCCGATGCGGAGGTCGCGGGCTTTCTCGTCGCCTATGGCACGAGCCATGTGGCGCTCGCCGACCGGGCCCGGCTGCGCCCCGGCGAGACGCTGCTGGTGCTGGGCGCCTCGGGCGGGGTCGGGCTGACGGCAGTGGAGATCGGCGGGCTGATGGGCGCGCGGGTGATCGCCGTGGCGCGCGGCGCGGAGAAGCTCGCCGTCGCCCGCGCGGCGGGCGCCCATCATCTCCTGGATGCCGAGGCCGACCTGCGCGCCGAGGTCAGGGCGCTGGGCGGCGCGGATGTGGTCTTCGATCCGGTCGGCGGCACGGCCTTCGAGGCGGCGCTCGGGGCCTGCCGGCCCGGGGCGCGGCTGCTGCCGCTCGGCTTCGCCAGCGGCACGGTGCCGCAGATCCCGGCCAATATCCTCCTGGTGAAGAACCTCACGGTCTTCGGGCTCTACTGGGGCGGCTATGCCGAGCTGCATCACGCGCGGGTCGCGGACAGCCTCGGGGCGCTCTTCGGCTGGTACGCACAGGGCCGCCTGCATCCGCATGTGGGCCGGGTGCTGCCGCTGGAGGAGGCCGAGGCCGGGCTCGACCTGCTGCGGACGCGCAGGGCGGTGGGCAAGGTCGTCGTCGAGGTGGCGGCTTCCGCACGCGCCGCCTGATCCCGCTGGCCCTCAGGCCGGGGACCCGGTGCGGGGGGCGCGGTAGCCTCGGTCTTCGGGACCGGGGCGGAGGGGCGTCGTTCCAAGGGATGTCGGATCACTCCGCCGCGATGCGCTCCGGGCAGCAATAGGCGTCGCGCATGAGGTCGGCGAGCCGGGCGGCGAGCTGGGCGCGGGGGCCCGATCCGACATACATGTTCACGAGGTAGTCCGGCAGATCCGGCAGGGCGCCGCCGTGGCGGATCACCTCGCAATGCTGCGGGATCGCGCCGCGGAGCTGGACCAGAACCGCCAGATCCGCGGCGGCGCTGGCCTCCGAGACCGAGGCCGAGAGCGTGTCGACCGCGATCTCCCAGGGCAGGCCGGCGCGGTCGAGGGCCTCGAGCGCGGGGCGCTTGAACATGCAGCGCGACACCGAGGCGAAGCGCAGCGGCCGCTGGCGCCAGGCCTGCCCGCCCGCCGCGCCGACCCAGACCAGCGGCTCGCGCGCCAGGGTCTCGCCGCCCGGGTCGAGCTGGCCCTCGGTGGCGAGGATCAGGTCCATCTCGCCGCGATCGAGCAGGCTCTTCAGCTCGCTTGTGAAGAGCGAATGCAGCTGGACGCGCACCCGCGGATAGAGACTGGCGAAGCGCTGCAGGACGCGCGGCACATGCGGGTGGATCACGTCGTGCGGCACGCCGAAGCTGATCTCGCCCTCGAAGGCCTGGTTGGTCAGCCGGCCCCAGGCCTCGTCGTTGAGCGCGAGCATGCGCCGGGCGTAGCCGAGCAGCTGGTCGCCCTGCGGCGAGAGCGCGATGGAGCGCGCCGAGCGGTCGAGCAGCGGCTGGCCGATCATCTCTTCGAGCCGCTTGAGCTGCATGGAGACGGCCGATTGCGTGAGGTTCAGCTGGGCGGCGGCCTTGGTCACGCCGCCGGCATCGGCGACGGTCACGAAGGAGCGCAGCGCCGTCATGTCGAGGTTCCGGGCCATGTATCACGATCCTTGATGATATGGGCGACAATCTTTCGTTTCCATAATGCCAGCTTCTGGGACATGAATCAAGGAATGCGATGGGTCTTGAGTGAAGACCCGCAATTCCGTGATGGAGAGAACCATGCTTGCAGAATCTGGATCCCGCATCCCCGTGCAGCACTTCCGGCCCCGGTTCGGCTTCAGGGCGGTGCTCGACTGGCTCGCCGCGCGCGACGCGCGTCACCGGGCGCGGCTCGACCTCGGCCGGCTCGACCCGCATCTCTTGCGCGACATCGGCCTCACGGAGGCGGATTTGGCCGAGGAGCTGCGCCGGACCGGCGGGCTCTGACCCCGCCCTAGCGCCGGGTCAGGCCGATCAGCTCGAGCACCACCGGCCCGATATGGGCGACGATGGCCTCCACCCCTTCGGCATTGGGGTGGAGGCCGTCGCTCTGCATCAGGCGCATGACCTGGAACATGTTGCGGCCCTCGCCCATGCCGGCGAGGAAGGAACTGTAGTAGATCGCGCCGTGCTGCCGGGCGAGGTCGCGGAACATGCCCTTGAACGCCTTGCGGTATTCCTCGCCGTAGTTCGGCGGCGCCGGCAGCCCGGCGAGGATCATCGGCAGGCCGCGCGCCTCGATCGTCGCGAGGATGCCGTCGAGATTGGCGCGCATCTCCCCGGTGTCGAGCCCGCGCAGCATGTCGTTGGCGCCGAGTTCGACGATCACCGCATCGGGATCCTCGCCGAGCGCCCAGTCGATGCGCGCGAGCCCGCCGGCGGTGGTGTCGCCCGAGACGCCGGCGTTGATCACCACCGCGTCGGGGGCGCCGTTGGCCCTGAGCCAGGCCTGCAGCCGCGGCACGAATCCCTGGTCCTCGGGCAGGCCGAATCCCTGCGTCAGCGAATCGCCGAAGGCGAGGATGCGCACTTCCGCCGCGGCGGCCCCGGCGCCGGCGAGCAGGAGGGCGAGCGTGAAGGCAAGCTTGCGGATCGCGGCGCCGGCCCCATATCCCCCGCTATGTTCCGGCAGGGTCAAGGTTGGTCGCATATGTCGTCTCCGGTCATCGCGCTGAAGGATGTGGCCCTCACCCTCGAAGGCAATGCCGGGCCGGTCAAGATCCTGCATGGCATCACCCTCGACGTCGCCCGCGGCGAGACGCTCGGCCTGGTCGGACCCTCGGGCTCGGGCAAATCCTCGCTCCTGATGCTGATGGGCGGACTGGAGACCGCGACTTCGGGGAGTGTCACGGCGCTGGGCCAGGATCTCACGGCGATGGGCGAGGACGCGCTGGCGCGGTTCCGGCGCGCGCATATGGGGGTGGTCTTCCAGTCCTTCCACCTGATCCCGACCATGACCGCGATCGAAAACGTCGCGACGCCGCTCGAGCTCGCCGGCGACCCGCGCGCCTTCGAGCGTGCGGCGGCGGAGCTCGAAGGGGTCGGGCTCGGCGCCCGGCTCGACCATTACCCCGCGCAGCTCTCCGGCGGCGAGCAGCAGCGGGTGGCGCTGGCGCGCGCGGTGGTGGGCGAGCCGGCGATCCTGCTCGCCGACGAGCCGACCGGCAATCTCGACGGCGCGACGGGCGAGGCGATCATCCGGCTGCTCTTCGGCCTGCGCGACCGGCACGGCGCGACGCTGGTGCTCGTCACCCATGCCCCGGAGGTGGCCTCGCGCTGCGACCGGGTGATCCGGCTGCGCGACGGGGCGCTGGAGCGCTACGCCGAGGCGGCGGAGTGAGAATTCCCATCGCGCTGCGCCTCGCCTTGCGCGAATTGCGCGGCGGGCTGGCGGGGTTCCGCATCTTCCTCGCCTGCCTCGCGCTCGGGGTGGCGGCGATCGCCGCGGTCGGCAGCGTGCGCATGGCGATCGAGGAGGGCCTGAGCCGGGAGGCGGCGTCGATCCTCGGCGGCGACGCGCAGATCGAGTTCACCTATCGCTTCGCCGACCGGGCCGAGCGGGACTGGATGGCGGAGAAGGCCACCGAGATCTCCGGCCTCGTCGATTTCCGCTCCATGGCGGCCTTCGACGATGCGGACGGCGAGACCCAGCGCGCGCTGGTGCAGGTCAAGGCGGTCGACGGGGCCTATCCCCTCTACGGGCGGGTCGAACTCGCCGGCGACGGGAGCCTGGCGGAGGCGCTCGCCACCCGCGACGGGCTGCCGGGGCTGGTCGCCCAGCGCATCCTCATCGACCGATTCGGGCTCGAGCCCGGCGACGTGCTGCGCCTCGGCACGCAGGACTTCCGCCTGAGCGACGAGCTGCTGGTCGAGCCGGACGCGGCGGCGAGCGGTTTCGGGCTCGGGCCGCGGGTGATCGTGCTCCTGGAGGATCTCGAGGGCAGCGGGCTTCTGAGCGAAGGCTCGCTTTTCGATTCCTCCTATCGCCTGCGGCTGCCGCCGGAGGCCGATCTCGCGGCGCTGCGCGAGGAGGCGCGCGCGCGTTTCGCCGACACCGGGCTGCAATGGCGCGACCGGCGCAACGGCGCGCCGGGGCTGAGCCGCTTCGTCGACCGGCTCGCGGCCTTCCTGGTGCTGATCGGGCTGGCCGGCCTCGCGGTGGGCGGCGTCGGGGTCTCGGCGGCGGTGCGCGCCCATCTCGAGGGCAAGACCGAGACCATCGCCACGCTCAAGACGCTCGGCGCCACCGGCGGCACGGTCTTTGCGGTCTATCTCGCCCAGATCGGCCTGCTCTCGCTCGCCGGCATCGCGCTGGGGCTCGTGCTCGGCGCGGGCGCGCCGCTTCTCGCCGCGCCGCTGATCGAGGCGCGCCTGCCGGTGCCGGCGGCCTTTGGCCTCTATGCCCGGCCGCTGGCCGAGGCGGCCGCCTATGGCGCGCTGACCGCGCTCATCTTCAGCATCTGGCCGCTGGCCCGCGCCCGGGACATCCGGGCGGCGGAGCTCTTCCGCGACCTGACCGCGGCGCGGCGCGCCTGGCCGGCGCCGCGCTTCGTCGCCGCGACGCTCGCGCTGGCGGGGCTGCTGGTCGGGCTCGCCACCTGGCTTTCAGGCGCGCCGGAACTGGCGCTTGGCACCGCCGGCGGGGTGATCGGGGCGCTCCTGCTGCTGCTTCTGGCAGCGCGCGGGCTGGGCCGCCTCGCGCGCCGTCTCGCCCGGAGCCGCCTCGCCCGCGGCCGGCCGGCTTTGCGCTGGGCGCTGGCAGCGCTGGGCGGGCCTTCCGGCGAGACCGCCTCGGTGGTGCTCTCGCTCGGCCTCGGGCTCTCGGTGCTGGCGGCGGTCGGGCAGATCGATTCCAACCTGCGTGGCCTGATCACCCGCGACCTGCCGGCGCGGGCCCCGTCCTATTTCTTCGTCGACATCCAGAACGACCAGCTCGAGGGCTTCCTGGAGACCGCCCGCGCCGAGCCGGGGGTGACGGCGGTGGAGACCGCGCCGATGCTGCGCGGCATCATCACCCGCATCAACGGCAAGCCCGCGCGCGAGGTCGCCGGCGGGCATTGGACGCTCAACGGCGACCGCGGCGTCACCTATGCCGCCACCCCGCCGCCGGGCACCGTGATCACCGAGGGCGCCTGGTGGCCGGAGGACCACGCCGGCCCGCCGCTCATGAGCTTCGCCGAGGAGGAGGGCCGCGAGCTCGGGCTGAGGCTCGGCGACACGCTGACGGTGAACATCCTCGGTCGCGACCTGACCGCGACGATTCTGAATTTCCGCGAGGTGAAGTTCGAGACCATGGGCATCAATTTCCTGATGACGGTGGATCCGGCGGCGCTGGCCGGGGCGCCGCATACCCATATCGCGACGGTCTATGCCGAGCCGGAGGCCGAGGCGCCGCTCCTGCGCGCGCTCGCCGAGGCCTATCCCAATATCACTGCGGTGCGGGTGCGCGAGGCGATCGAGAAGGTGGCGAGCTCGCTCGAGGGCCTCGGCGCGGCGACGCGCTGGGGCGCATCGGCAACGCTGCTGACCGGGCTCGTGGTGCTCGTCGGCGCGGCGGCGGCGGGGGTGCGGCGGCGGGTCTTCGAATCGGCGGTGCTCAAGACCCTCGGCGCCGGGCGCGGCCGGATCCTGGCGAGCTTCGCGCTGCGCGCTGCGCTGATCGGCACGGCGGCCGGCGCCGTGGCGATCCTCGCCGGCGGCATCGCCGGCTGGGCGGTGATGGTCCTCGTGATGGACGGCAGCTTCCGCTTCGAGCCGCTCTCGGCGCTGGCCATCGTCGCGGGCGGCGCCCTGGCGAGCCTTCTCGCGGGGCTCGCCTTCGCGCTCGGACCGCTTTCCGCGCGCCCCGCCCGCGTGCTGCGCGCCCGCGAATAGCGGCCGGCCTGCGCCTCGCCCCCAATCTTCCGCGCGGACGGCGATGCCGCTGGAGTGGCGGGCGCGAAGAAGAACAGGGAGGGAGACGACCATGGCATCGACAGCGCTTCTGGCAGGCGCCGCGATCGCGCTGGCCGCAGCGCAGGCGGCTTCGGCCGGCGAAGTCTGGCGCGCGGAGGGTTTCGAGGGGCCGGAGACCGTGCTCCACGATGCCGGGCGCGGCGTCCTCTAAGTCTCCAATGTCGCCGGCGACATCACCGCCAAGGACGGCAGGGGCGACAGCTCCCACCTGGCCCTGGACGGCACCATGGCGGATCGCGAATGGGCGGCCGGGCTCGATGCGCCCAAGGGGCTCGCGATCGGCGGTGACACGCTCCATGCGGCCGACATCGACCAGCTCGTCGCCATCGCCATCGGGACGGGCGAGGTCGGCGGCCGGTGGCCGGCGGAGGGCGCGGCATTCCTCAACGACGTCGCGGTGGACGGGCAGGGGCGCGTCTTCGTTTCGGACACGGTCGCCAACCGCATCTATGTGCTCGACGGCGACGCGGTATCGGTCTGGGCGGAAGGCGACGGGCTGTTGCATCCCAACGGCCTTGAGTTCGACGACGGCAGGTTGCTCGTCGCCGCCTGGGGCGATGGTCTTCACGACGACCTGACGACCGACGTGCCCGGGCATCTGCAGGCGGCCGACCCCGCAACGGGCGAGGTCGCTTCGCTGGGATCCGGCGCGCCCGTGGGCAATCTCGACGGCATCGAAGCCGATGGCACCGGCAACTGGCTGGTGACCGACTGGATCGCAGGGGCGCTCTTCCGCATCGACCCCGGGGGCGGGTTCGAGCTGCTCGCCGACCTGCCGCAGGGCAGCGCCAATCTCGCCTTCCTGCCCGGGGAGGGGCTCGCGATCGTTCCGCTGATGTTCGACGGCGCCGTGGTGGCCATGACCCCGGACTGAGCCTTGCCGATCCGGCGCGGCCGAATGCCCGTGCCGGATCAACGTAATCATAAGCAAAACCGTCAAATTTCCGCGCGCCGCCGCGGGGTGACGGTTGAAAAACCGGCGGCACTCACCGATATTTACCGCTGATCCGTGGGACGACCCGCGGGTGAGTCCCGCCAACGGAGGAACCCAATGGCCGAATTCGAGACTGTCCGCCGGACCGGCGCCGGCGTACGCACTGCGCAGGTCGACGAAGGTCTGCGCGCCCACATGAACAAGGTCTATGGCCTGATGGCCATGGCGATGGTGATCACCGGTGCCGCCGCCTGGGCCGTGGCCGGGCTGGCCGTCTCGGACGTGCCGACCCAGTACCAGATCGGCTCCGACACCTTTCTGACGAGCTTCGGCGTCGCGATCTACGCCTCGCCGCTGAAATGGGTGATCATGCTCGCCCCGCTCGCCGTGGTCTTCGGCATGTCGGCGGGCATCAACCGCCTGTCCGAGGCCGGGCTCCAGGGGGTCTTCTGGCTCTTCTCGGCGCTCATGGGCCTGTCGCTCAGCTCGATCTTCCTGGTCTTCACCGGCTATTCCATCGTCCAGGTCTTCCTGGTGACGGCGATCGCCTTCGCCGGCCTCAGCCTCTGGGGATACACCACCAAGAAGGACATCTCCGGCTGGGGCTCCTTCCTGATCATGGGCGTGATCGGCCTGATCGTGGCCATGCTGGTGAACATCTTCCTCGCCTCGCCCGCGGTCACTTTCGCGATCTCGGCGATCGGCGTGCTGATCTTTGCCGGGCTGACGGCCTATGACACCCAGAAGATCAAGACCACCTATCTCGAGATGCGTGGCACCGAGGGCGAAGCCTATCTGGGCAAGGCCGCGATCATGGGCGCGCTGTCGCTCTATCTCGACTTCATCAACATGTTCATGTTCCTGCTGCAGCTCTTCGGCAACCGGAACTGAGCGACGCCCGACCCGATCGGGCGGGGGCATGGGGGCCGGCGGAAACGCCGGCCTTTTTCGTTGCGGCCCCGTTGGAGCGGATGGTCGGGGCGATAGGATTCGAACCTACGACCCTCTGCTCCCAAAGCAGATGCGCTACCAGGCTGCGCTACGCCCCGACGCCGCAGGCTCTAGCGCGCGGGCCGGGTCAAGGGAAGGGGCTAGCTAGTCGCCGCAGGGCCAGGCGGCGGTTTCCGGATCGAGCGCGGGGTGGCGCAGTTCGGCGCCGAGGTCGATGCCGAGCTGGGCCACCGTGCCGCCGCTGACCTCGAGCACGTACTGAATGTCGCTGCCGCCGGGAATCGGCGTCTCGTCGAGCGGCACGGCGTTCTCGTGGATCCGGGTCAGCCGCCCGCTCGCGTCGAAGAAGAGCATGTCGAGCGGGATGAGGGTGTTGCGCATCCAGAAGGCCACCGGGCCCGGCTCGGGATAGACGAAGAGCATGCCGCCGAACCGCGGCAGGCTCTCGCGGAACATCAGCCCGCGGGCGCGGTCCTCCTCGCTGTCCACGACCTCGATCTGGAAGCGCAGGGTCGAATCGGCGTCACGCAGGTCGAGCGCGCCCGGCGCGCATTCCTGGGCCGCGGCCGCGCCGCCCGCGAGTGCAAGGAGGAGTGCCGCCGCCGCGAGCCTGCTAGACACCGGGATCCCCGCTGGCGCGCATCCGCGCCACGTAGTCCCAGCTGCGCACTTCGTAGACCATCGGCCCGCGCGGCCCCGCGGTCACCCGCACCGCCAGCACGTCGCCGGCCACCACTTCCCCGTAGCCGTACTGGCGGAGCGTCTCCATGTGCAGGAAGACGTCCTCCGCCTTGCCGTAGAGGTTCACGAAGCCGAAGCCCTTGACGCGGTCGAACCACTTGACCCGGGCGGGTTCCAGCGGCCCCGCCGCCTCGCCCGGCAGAAGCTCGACCATCGCCGCGACGCCTTCCTGGGTCGGCGGGCCGGGGAGGATGTCGACGACTTCCACGGCCTGGCGTCCGCGCTCGGTGCTCTGCACCTTGAGCACGATCTCGGCGCCCTCGGCGACTGAGGTGAACCCGAACACCCGGAGCACATTGCCGTGCAGAAGGATGTCGCCTTCGCCATCGCTCGTCACCACGAAGCCATACCCCTTCGTGGTATCGAACCATTTCACATGACCACGAACGAGCATTGCTCGATACTTCCTACCCTCGCCGGCGCAGGCGCGCCGCCTACCTTCGACAAATACCTGACTTCGCGGGAAACTGGCATCCCACCCACGGCCCCAAGTTACCGCTTTTGACAGTTAACGCAACTGTGAACGCGACCGAACCGGACATTGCCGCGAATTCACTCGCGAAGGCCGCAGATTCTTCGGGTGCCGGTAGAAGTGACCGCAGCAGTTCCGAGTGAAATTGCCCGGATTGTCCTCAAATCTGCAACCGTAACGGCCGGGCGTCCCGTTCACGACGCGCACGGCGATGATCACGTCTTCGCGCTTGGCTGCCTATTCTGCCGGGCGGGTCAGGTGAACCGACTCAGCAAGCCCAGCGACACGAAGGCGAGGGCGATCCCCGCCATCTCGCGGCTGGTGAGTTCCTCCTTGAAGACGAAGATCCCGAGCCCCGCCAGCAGGAGAATCGTGCCGAGCGCGTACCATACTCCGATCGAGGCCAGCGACATGTGCCGCATCGCATAGAGACAGCCGATCGCCGAGAGCATGTAGAGGCTCGCGCCGGCACCGAATTCCAGCGTCGCCAGCGCACGATCCTTGCCCGATGCCATCTTGAGGAAATAATCGCCCGACACCCCGAGCACGACGGCGGCGGTGATCACGAGGATCGGATTCATGGCGCGACCGTCGGTTCAGAAGACGTTCGAAGGTGCTCCGACAATCGCCGGTCGTGCCGGCCTGAATAAAACAGCATCGTGAATCCCACCCGGAAATCTCATCGAGACAGCAATCGGCAGAATGATACCCGTGGCGGGCAATCGGATAAAGCTGCAAAGAAGATCGGAGAATCTACCCAAGGTTGTTCGTCCGGTCAGGGGTTGAGGCGGGTCACGCTCCAGGGCGCTGCCGGATCGGCGCGGGTCCAGCGGAACCTGTCGTGCAGGCGATTGGCGCCGTCGGCCCAGAACTCGATCTCGACCGGCACGATTCGATAGCCGCCCCAGAAGGGCGGGCGGTCCGGGTCGAGGCCCTTGAGTGCGGCGATCCGTGCCACCGCGGCCATCAGCGTCGCCCGGCCCGCCAGCGGCTCGGATTGCCGCGACGCCCAGGCGCCCAGCCGGCTCGGCAGGCTGCGCGAGCGGTAATAGGCATCGGCCTGCGGCCCGTCCTCGCGGGAAACCGTGCCGCGCGCGCGGATCTGCCGCCGCAGGCTTTTCCAGTGCATCACGAAGGCCGCCTTGCCGGCCTGTTCGATCTCGCGGGCCTTGGCGCTGCCGTAATTGGTGTAGAAGACGAAGGCCGCGGGCTCGATCTCCTTGAGCAGCACCATGCGCGCGTTCGGCAGGCCGTCCGCGTCCACCGTGGCAAGGGCCATGGCATTGGGATCGTTCGGCTCGGCGGCTTCGGCCTCCGCGAGCCAGGCGCGGGCGATCGCGAAGGGATCCTCGCCGGCAAAGATTCCGCTCCGTTCAGCCTCGCGCGCCACATCGTTCTCCCTGCTCCGCCGGTCGCCGAGATTAGGCGTCCCGCGGGCGAGCGCAATGGCGGCGCTTGATCGAGATCATGGCCGCGCGCCCGGCGCCGGCCGAGGCTCGCCGCGTCGGATCGGTTCGGGGGAAAAGCCTGGAAAGCGCATTGCGGGCGGGGATCACCTATTTCGGGCTCGTCTTTGCCGCGGGCTTCGTGCTGGGGACGCTGCGCGTGCTCCTGCTCGCGCCGCTGATCGGCGCGACCGGGGCGGTGGCGGCCGAGCTCCCGGTGATGCTCGCAATATCCTGGATCGCCTGCCGGCGGCTCGTCGCGGCTTTCGCCGTTCCGGACGGCATCGCCGCGCGCGCGGTGATGGGCGGGACCGGCTTTGCACTGCTGATGCTCGCCGAGAGCCTTCTCGGCGCGCTCGCCTTTGGCCGCCCGCTCGCGGCGCACGTCGCCGAGCTCGGCACGGCCCGTGGGGTGCTGGGCCTCTGCGGACAGATCGCCTTCGGGCTGATGCCGCTGGTCGTGCGGGCGCGCGACGGCGCCCGCTGACCGGGCGGTCAGCCGTGGCCGCCGGAGCGGCGGCGGCGCGGGGCCGAGGCGGGGCGGGGGCCCCCGCCGGACGCCGGTCTTGGGCCGCGCGCCGGCGGGCCCCGACTTGGTGAAGTCGGGGCCCCCACCCCCCCCGGGCC